>CBKYSX010000394.1:0-4756 GCA_966690745.1 uncultured Ardenticatenales bacterium | reverse complement strand
GGGGGCTGTACATATCCAACCCTGCATTCAGAATCGCCGCCTGCGGGTCGGCGGCATGGATGGCTTGCCCCATATCCAGCAGAAATCGGGCATAGTTGGCAGGGTCGGGACGGTTGCTCCATTCGTTACCATGATTGGGTTCATTGCCCACAATCACATAATGGCAGTCTGTATGCCAGTCCAGTGCGGCAATAAAAGCGGCATACTCTTGGGCAACAGTGGAGTAGGAGCCATCGGGGTCCCGCACAGGGGCATTCCACCAATTATTTTCAAGGTCAAAGGTGGTGGCAAGACGTAAAATTGGAATCAGCTCCGCATCGCGGCACAAATCCAGAAAATATTGCCAGTAGGCAGGGTCTAAATTATCCCCCCGTACCAGTTCGGTGACATAGCCCCCCGCGCCTACGGTTGCCCGCGCATAAGCGATATGCTCTGCCCATACCTCCTGCCCCCACTGATTGCGTCCATCATCCAGAAGTAAATGCACCCCATGTTTGTTGGGTGTGGGCACAGCGGTTGGGGTAAAGGTGGGCGCAGGAGTCGCAGTCGGCGGTGCGGTTTCGGTGGGAATCGTTGTTGGGCTTAGGGGGCGCGGGGAGGCAACGATAAGGGTAGGTGATTCTGTAGGGAGTGTTGGGGGCAGGGCAGGAGGTACGTTATTGCATCCTGTAATAAGTACGAATAGCACCCATATGCCTATAACTCTGCTGATAATGCCCTGCATCATGGAGTTCCTGTTGGTAGTGTCAATCGTGACAGGATTTCATCCTATCATAAGCATACATAGAAGGCTACCCTGCGATTCGGGGGTTTGCTTATCCAAAGCGAATGGTTCCCCGCTCTAAAGAGGCGGGGTTAGAGACCCGTTTGTATTGACAAAAGAGGATAGTGCAGGAATACCCAGGGGGGAAAGGGGGGTGGGTTGTCGTTCTCTCATGTTTGTCAGTACAACCCATTGGTTACGTGACGGGTCTATAGCACGGTCACTTTAGTGCCGTGATGACGATTCCAGCCCTGCTTTCTTAATCCGTTCAAAAGTCTGTCGGGAATCATCTGTGATTCTCAATACAACCCCTGCTTTAGGGCAGGAAACAAGAAAGGGTTACTAAAATACCCGGTATAGTGAGGATATTTGTAGCCCTGTTTTGGTAGCTTTATTTCTAGCCATGGGGAGTACATTTCGTGTATGGTATACAGAAGCGAAACAAGATACCAAGGAGAACCTTTATGAGTGCGAAACGGACGTTGCAACGAAACGACCCGAAAGATTCCGAACGCAAAAATGAAACCCACCCCGGCGATGACCGCAACAATCAGGGCGGACAGGGTAATGATGGCAATCAAGGGACCTATAGCGGTAATCAAGATGATCGCGGTGGGAAAACCGGCGGGAATCTTGGCGGGGCGGGCAATCCTTCGGGGAGTGAAGGACGCAAACAGGGGCGTTCCTAACCCGAAATTATTGTTGAAACGAGAATAGCAAATGGGAGGTACAGTACTGTACCTCCCCTTTGCTATTTTTGCTTTCCGCTTTCGGTGCCCCGCTCTACTTCAAATGGCGATTAAAAAACTCATTTGTCCGCGCCAACAGGCTGTTATACCCCGCCCCGACAAAGTTATGGGGCTGATCGGCGTAGGCGTAGAACTCTACCGATTTGCCCAGCCGCGTTAATTCGTCCCGCAAACGTTCCGACCAGATGTAAGGAACGGATTCATCCTGTACACCATGATGGATGGCAACAGCGGCGGATACATATTGCAAATGGTAGAAGGGCGAAATCTGACGGTAATACTCCGGGTCATCTTCGGGCAGAATCGGGTAGGCGCGACGCAAACGCGCTTCGATTTCCGCGGGGTCATCATCCCGATCCAGCCAGCGGTCGCGGCTTCGTTGAATGGTCTCAGCCTCATCGGAACTCATCGAACCATAAACCAGTGCCGCTTTAATATCGTCAGTCACTGACAATACCCGTAAGGTAATACCACCTCCCATTGAATGCCCCCACATGCCCATCCGATTGACATCCGCTTCGGGCAGTTGTTTGGTCAATTCAATCAGGTTCAGCACATCAATCGCATACCCCACGCGGAAGCGTTCCGGCCCGGTATCCGAGCCGCGATGGTTGCGGTAATTGGTATGTAGAACGAGATAGCCTTCCCGCGCCAGTGCATCGGCATACTTTGTGGTGTAGGTCGTAATTACATAGGAATCGGTGGGCATCCAGCCATGATTGACGAAAATCACAGGGAAGGGACCCGCTCCGTTCGGCACGTTCATAAAGCCGCCAATCATCAGCCCGTCGCTGGGATAGCGGATTTCATAGCGGGTGAAACCGGCGGGTCGCTCCATCACCCGTACCCGTTCAATCGAACCCTCGGTGCCGTAACTGCGGGCGCGGAGTGCCGCCACAGTAAGCCATTCGTCCGGGGTGGCAGGGGCGGCGGCCACCGCGGCGGTGGGCAATTCGCTGTCCAATGGCAATAAGCCCAAAGCCCATGCGATTTCGCCACCGTTGGAAACGGTAACTTCGCCTGCCCGTGCCCAAGGAACCGCTTCTTTCCATTCTTGCAACACGGCGCGTTGCAAACGAATGGCGTAATGGTTGCCCATATCCTGCACTTCGCTGGTGGGCAGACCGAAGAAGGTCAAGGGGTCGCCAATCGAAAAGTAGGCACGTTGCAGGGCGGGACGGGTTGCCAAGAGTGCCTGACGGCGTTGTACTACTTCCCCGAAAGAACGCCCTGCATCCCAATTGTCGGGCAGGGGGAGGGGGGTCTGGTAATTGTCCAGCAGGGCAGTGTCGTACCCCGCATGATGTAAATCATCAAAGATATTAACCAACGCTACCGTTCCGGTATCAGGTCGCCACTGCATGATCCCCTTTTGGAACGCTTGTGACACAAAACCATCCCGCTCAAAACGGGTTGAAATCGGGTAGCCAATACGCTGTAGCCCGAAGCGGGAATGGGCGGAAAGAAATTGTGCTTCGGCATCATCACAAACCGCGAAATTGCCGGTTTGGGAAAAAACAAGGCAGGTGGGGGGGCGTTGTTGCGAAAAGGGGGCGGCGGTAGCGGCGATGGGAAGCCCCAATGACAGTAAGAACATCCAGACAAGAAAGACTTTAAGGAAACGATGGCGAGGGGAAAGCACCATGAGCAGAAGATGCTCCTTTCTATACCTGAGTGCGTGGCAGAATCAAGATGCGCCCCATGCTAACATGCAATTGTTTAATTACGATGAAGAAAATCACTCAAATAGAAAGGACGGATTGTATGTGGCAATCCGTCCTGTACCCCGAAAATGTCAAGGGTGGAAAGCGGTCAATCTTCGCTTTCCGAATATTCTTCGTCACTGGAATCAGATAGTTCTCCTAATGTTTTTTCGACTTCTTTATTAACTACTTTTTTATAGGTGGCTTTATCCGATTTTTTAGGTGGGGCACCAAAAGCCGCACGGGTGGCTTCCTGCCCACTGACGGAAGACCCAGCCGTCTTAGCACGGGCAGGTAAATAATTGCCCGATTCACGGTTAAACTCATCTTTGAAGGTAGATTCACCGTTGGCGATACGGCGCAAGGAGGCGCGGGCAAGTTTGTCTGCACCGGGGACGCGGGATTTGTGGGATTCAATAAACTGGGTCAATTGAATCAGGGTAGAGATGGCTCTACGGGCATTGCCTTTATATTTTTCCTTATCAATGTCACCCGATTCAATGAAATTCAGAATATCGCGTGCAACTTTCCATTTAGGACCTTTAATTTTTTGGATCTCGCGCCAGATCGAATCATAGTCGCTCTTCACCGTCGAGCCTTTGTAATGTTTTTTATTTAAGTAAAGGAAGGGCTGACTACCCCACCCTTTGCGGAATCGTCCCCGCAGAAACCCGGCTTTGATTTTGGTATGGGTAAAGCCGTAGCTATGACGACCCTGGCGGCTGTAAAGGTAACGATGGCTACGGGGAATCGCTTTCCCGAACCGGTTACGAAGATAGCTGCGGTTTAGCCGTTTACGTAGCTCTTTATTTATTTTGCCCCTTTGAATTACGGGAGAGGGTACAGGGGAAGTAGATTTCAACAGGCGTTGCACTGCATGGTTGCCCAATGTGCGTTGTAGAACCATAACCTCTTGGACGGAAACAGGGACATCAGGCGTGGCTTGAAGCCGTTGGATCGTAGTGGCAAGTTGCTTACGGAGGTGGTCCGCTTCTGTAAAATTGGGGTTAGATGGCGAACGAGGGGCAGATGAATGATCCCGATGCGGTAGTGAGGCTTTTTTGGGCATACTCATCCTCTTCAAATAGTGGTTGCGATGATAAGAGTGGCTGTTGCCATTATAGAAATATCTTGACTGTAATACAAGGCTCTTTCGATTTTAGGAGGAGTTATACAGTTGGGGGTAAAAATAATTCCTTACGAGAATTATTTTTACCCCCGTTTTTCGCTTGAAGTGTATATGAATATTAAGTGGAACGAGAGGATGGGTCTTGCACAATTGGCAGGAGCAATGTTAGCATGATAGAGAGGTGCGTTGCCTCTTTTACCCATGTCCAGGAATTCACTTACGATGAAACGGTATCTCTCCTTTGTCTGTTGGATCGCCCTTTTACTCATAACCCTCACTGCCTGTGGCGGTGAACAAGCACAGGAACCTACCCCTGTACCGCCTACCGCAACCACGGAAGCGGCGGAACCTACGGCAACAGCTGTCCCACCCACATCCACCCCGGAACCCAGCCCCACATCCACCCCGGAAC
>CBKYSX010000393.1:0-4756 GCA_966690745.1 uncultured Ardenticatenales bacterium | reverse complement strand
ATTGTGCCATCACGCGAGACTCCCGGCATGATGTCAGGTAAGGGGTCATTTGTAATCGGAGTAATATCACCTCCGTCAGCGTTAGCACGATAAATTTCCCAATTACCACTTCGGTTAGACGCGAAGTAGAGCCATTGCCCATCACCGGAATATGTCGCGTAATTATCACCGGCAGAAGAGGTAATAAGAGGAGTGGAGGTATTGCCCGTTGCATCGGCACGGTAAATATCAGAGTTCCCTTCCGAAATGCGTGTGTACGCGACTTGAGAAGTACCCGGACGGACGGACGGATTCACATCGGCAGTTGGTTCACGGGTAATACGGTTAAGGGTGCTTTCTGATTCGACTGCCGCCCAAATATCCCAGCTATTATTAGAAACAGATTGCCATGCAGCTATTGTGAAGGGCGCAACTCCACCTTGAGGTGCTAAAACCGCCGGGTTAAGAAGTTCCGGGGACACCGTTAGACCTATATCGTGATAGAGAGGTAAGGGAACCTCTTTCCCGTAATACCATTCTTTCCATTCGGCAATAAAAGAAGTTGATCCGGATATTTCTTGTGCTGAAAGCGTTGCTGGAAATAAAAGGCATAAGAACCATAGAATCTTAGCGAGCCAACGACGGGGGGAAGAAAACATATCATCTCCAGGACGAAGTTTTAATAGAAAATTTGCCAAAGTATTATCAATATCCTCTGAATTGCCGCAATTTACGCTGTTTGTCTCAAGATGGCGTAGGACTTCTACAATCTGTTGCATTCGAGGATGCCGGGTAGGGAGGGTGGTCCGATTAGAGGTTACAGATTCAACAGGGACTTTCTCCTCTCTTCTCCTAACACCATCCCTCTTTATAATGGGCGTAACGCCTTATCAACTTGTTACGTCTTAATTAGTGTAGGACATGGCTCCACTACCCACCCCGGATGATAGTCTGCTGGCGCAGGTGCGGCGCGGCGACCGTGCGGCATTGGCAACGGTGTACGATATGTATGCCCCTGCCATTTACCGCTATTTGGTGCGTCGTACCGGAAACCAACGGGTCGCAGAAGATTTAACCGGGGTCGTCTTTCTGAAAGTGTTGGATGCCATTCATAAACAACAGGCATGGACGGCTACCTTTGTAGGCTGGCTTTACCGGATTGCCCACAACGCCGTGGTAGACCATTTTCGGAGTACAGGACGGCGCAACGAAGATGAATTAGATGAAACCGTTGAGAGTTTTCTGGAATCTCCTGATTGGGCGGCTGACCGCGCCACCCGACTTGCCAGAATTCATCAGGCACTCAATTCGCTTACCGCTGATCAAGCACAGGTGATTTTGCTACGGTTCGGCGAAGAACTGAGCCATCAAGAAGTTGCCGACATCATGGGCAAGAGCGAAGGGGCGATTAAATTGCTACAACATCGTGCCATCCATGCCCTTCGCAAGCTATTGGTGCCGGAGGAACTATGAGCCAACGACCATCCCCCGATTTTTTTGAAGATGAGCTGACCCATCTGGTACAAAAAGAATTGCAAGAGGCATGGCAGGCATTGCCGCCTCCTGAGCCTAGCCGCATGGCAACCCACCGTGCCGCATTTATCGCGGCGGGGGTACAATTGGCACAGCAGGCAAAATGGTTAAAAGTTCGTCTTTTAACCAAAACCACTCTGCGATATGCCGCCATCATCGTTTTACTATTGATGACTTCCTTTGTCGGGGCGCGGGCGGTATCGGCGCAAAGCTTGCCGGGAGATCGCCTCTACCCCGTAAAACTGAGCCTTGAAAGCGTGGACATGCTCTTTTACGGCGGGGAGCAATGGGAAGCACGACAAGAAGAACGCCGCTTCTCTGAAGTGTTGACAATGGTAGACGAGGGGGAACAGGCAACGGTCAGCTTTATTGCCGTCCCGACCCGTGCCGCCGATGGGCAATGGTATATTGGCACCGTTCCCTTGGTGGTAAGCAGTGAGCAAAGCACCATGCTCAGCAACCAATGCCAACAACGCGAACATCGTGTACAGATTTATGGCGAAGTGCGTGATGGAACCATCATAGCGCGGGCAATTACGCCCGGTTGCTTCTACGTTGCCTCACGGTAGAAGTGAAGTACATAGTGCATATTGCATAGTAACGGCAGAAATGAATACCCCCTGCCGTGGTCGTTTATGCAATACGCACTATGCAATATGCACTTCCTTTAACACCCCTTAACTCATTTTTTGCAGTCGTTTAACAACCCCTTTACGGTGCGTTTACGTCCATCCCGTACCGTAGGAGGGGTTGTTTTTTTGTTGGTTCCCCACGTCTGTACACCCCACATAGGCACTGTACCGCCTATCCACCCTACGCTATACTCAACTGAGGAGAACGTATGTCATTGGATCTGCCCAAACCCGGAGCCGATACGTTTGAAGATGTGATGAAACGCCGTTTGAGCCGCCGCAACCTCTTGAAAAGTACGGTTGCCGCCACCACTGTTGTGATTGCGGGAAATGCGGTTGGGTCAGTTGCCACTGCCGCGCCCAATAATGCCCCCGTTACGGCTCCGCGCCTTAACTTTGCCCCGATTTCGCCCAGCACTGCCGACCAATTGATTGTCGCCGAAGGACACAGTGCCGATGTTTTACTGCGCTGGGGCGACCCGATTTTTGCCGACGCGCCCGAATTTGACCTGAACAATCTGACGGCGGCGGCACAAGAACGACAATTCGGCTATAACTGCGACTTTGTGGGCTTCTTCCCCTTGCCGCAGGGGTCCAACGCCACGGATCATGGCTTGCTGGTCGTCAACCACGAATATACCAACCCCGAAATCATGTTCGCAGGGTATGATTCGGAAAACCCCACAAAAGAACAGGTAGATTACGAACTCGCCGCCCATGGATTGAGCGTGGTCGAAATCCAAAAAGATGGTAGTGGCAAATGGCAAGTGGTACGGGATTCCTCGTACAATCGCCGCATCACCGCCAACACCGAATTCGGGGTGTCGGGCGCGATGGCGGGGAGCGAGTGGCTTCGCACCACTGCCGACCCCACCGGAACCAGCATTCTGGGAACCTTAAACAACTGCGCCGCCGGAAAAACCCCGTGGGGTACCGTGATGAGCGCAGAAGAAAATTTCAACCAATATTTCGGAAACGCCGAATCGGTGGAAAACGAGGTCGTGCGCGAACTACACGCCAATTTCGGGGTACCGGAAGCGGCATCGGAGCGCAAATGGGAACGCTTCTACGACCGCTTTGATACCACAAAAGAGCCAAAGGAGCCGTTCCGTCATGGGTGGGTAGTCGAAATTGACCCCTATGACCCGACCTCGAAACCGATGAAGCGCACCAATCTGGGACGGTTTAAGCATGAAGCCGCAACCAGCACCGTTGCCAAAGGCGGGCAGGTGGTCTTCTACTCCGGCGACGACGAACGGTTCCAACGGGTGTACAAATATGTGACACGCGGCAGTTATAACCCCAATGACCGTAATGCCAACCGGGATTTGATGGATGATGGAACCTTGTATGTTGCCACCTTTAATGATGATGGCTCCGGGGTATGGACTCCGATGGTCTTCGGTCAGAACGGTTTGGATGAGAGCAATGGCTTCGCCAACCAAACCGATATTTTGGTAAATGTGCGCCGCGCCTCGGATATTTTGGGGGCAACCCAAATGGACCGCCCCGAAGATATTGAAGTCAACGAAGTGAACAAAAAAGTGTACATTGCACTAACCAATAACACCCGCCGTACCGCCGAACAGGTAGATGCGGCGAACCCCCGCCCCGAAAACACCTATGGTCACATTATTGAGATGACCGAAACCAATGATGACCATGCCGCTACCACCTTCGAATGGAATATCTTCCTGCTGGCGGGCGACCCCAACGATGAAAGCACCTATTTCGCGGGCTACGACAAGAGCAAGGTCAGCATCATCTCCTGCCCCGATAACGTGACCTTCGATATGGATGGCAACCTGTGGATTTCCACCGACGGACAACCAGGCACTATTGATGTCAACGATGGACTGTTTGCGGTTCCGGTTGCCGGGGCGGAGCGGGGTTATGTGCGCCAATTCTTTAGCGGGATTCCGGGCGGCGAGGTCTGCGGTCCTGAATTTACCTCGGACAACACCACTCTATTCGCCGCGATTCAGCACCCCGGCGAAGGCGGAACGGTTGCCGAACCCGTCAGCCAATGGCCCGACCGACAAGGGACTGCCCGCCCCAGCGTGATTGCGATTACCGCCACCAACGGCGGACGGGTTGGAACAATTACCGCCGGTGCGCCCACAGCAACCACACCGCCCGTTACCGATACGCAAGTGCCGCAAACCATGCCCGCCACTGGAGCCAATGGTTCCATGCTGAGCGGCTTGATGAGCGCGGCAGGGGCGGCGGCAGTCGCGGCGGGTGCATTGCTCGGCTTCCGCGCCCGCCGTATGCAAGAGAACGGGGAGCAAGGGGAAGAAGAATCTAAAGAATAATCTTCTTTCCAGCGAGTTCCGTCTAAAAAACACAAAAGCGGACGGGTTTACCGTCCGCTTTTCCTTTAGTTCCCCGCAACAAAAAAGAAGCCCATCCCTCCCCTGAGATTTGGCTCCTTTCTTAAGCGCGACCACGCACTTTATACGTTTTTTCCGGGACTACGCCGCTACCTTCGCCATCAGCTTTTGGATAAAGCGGGTGCGGGTGGGGGGTGGCGTGGGAACCGCTTCCAAGAGGGTATACGCTTCCAAGAAGTGATGCCCGATGTCTACCAATGGTTCACGCGGGGTTTCCCA
>CBKYSX010000392.1:0-4765 GCA_966690745.1 uncultured Ardenticatenales bacterium | reverse complement strand
GTGCCCGCCCTCATTTCTCTGCCTAACGGCGGGTGTGTGCAACGCACATGGGTAGCACCTACAAGGGTACGCCCCTACAGACGACTTACATTAGTCGTAAGGGAGAAACATGCAGAGGAGATGGGGTCGTCGTTTCTCAATACTCAATACCCCCTACTCCCTACGCTCCCAACCGACTCCCGATAAACGCTTTATGCCCGTTGACGAAAATCAGAATGTCCATCGGTTTCTTGCCCGCCGTCTGCACTTGTTGCAGAACCAGCCAGCCCTCGCCGGTAGATACCGCAATCACATCCCCATGCCGTTCAACCGTTCCGGGAGCAGGATGGTTCATCTCCCCTTCAAATTGTACCGCTACTCCCCCTAAAATCTTGAATAACTCCCCGTTCCATGACGTATAGGTGCCGGGCCACGGGGCATAGGCGCGGATTTTCCGTTCGATGGTTACAGCAGGTTCGTTCCAGTTAATATCGCCATCCTCTTTTTGAATCAGGCGGGTGGCGGTTGCCTCGCTGTGGTTTTGGGGTTCGGGGGTAAGGGTGCCCGCCACCCATTGCGGAATCGTTTCCGCTAACAGGTCTGCTCCTAATTGTGCCAGTAAGGGCGTAAGCGTTCCGGTGGTATGATGGGGTAAAATCGGAATGGCGCGGCGGGTCAGCATATCGCCCGTATCCATGCCTGCATCCAACACCATAATCGTAACTCCTGTTTCGCTTTCCCCCGCCAGCAACGCCCCCACAATCGGCGATGCCCCGCGATGGCGCGGCAGAAGACTGCCATGAATATTTAAGGTGCCGAGCGGGGGAATATCCAACACCCGTTGGCGCAAAATCTCCCCGTAGGCGACGACGACCATTAAATCAGGAGCCACTTCACGCAATTTTTCAACATCTTCCGGTTTCTTTAAATTTTCAGGTGTCCAAACGGGTAGCCCTAATTCCAAAGCCTTTGCCTTCACCGGGGATGGTTGGAGCGTTTGCCCCCGCCCCGCCGGACGGTCGGGCTGGGTAATCACTTGAATAATCTCAACATCGGGCAATGCCGCCACCGCCTCCAACGAGGGGACGGCGAAGAGGGGGGTTCCCATAAAAACAATTTTGGTCATTTTGTCCTCGCTTTCCACGGTTATTTTACCATGAATCCCGTTTGCGGATTTACGCGCCTTCTATTACCCTCCTATCTGCCCCCTACGACCTTCACCACAAAGGTCACAAAGTACAGCCTTCATAGACTGTGTTTTGTAGACAAATGTTGAAACTATGATGGATGATGAAAGTCGAACCGTGCAAGACAACGAAAATACCGGGGATCGGGAACGTCTGCGCGGGGTAGCGTATACGCTTGCCGGGACGGCGCATTTTCAGGAGGCGTTGGGTGCGCTGGAGCGATTAGAACAGCAATTGTTGGAACTGCCCGGACGGTTGCAATATCTGAATTCCCGCCGTGTCACCTATGATGTGGCGGTAGGGACCGCCATCGGGCAATTGACACAACAGTTGCGGGTGGCGGCGGAAGATGCCCGCACGATTGCCGAACGGGAGAGCCACTATCTGCTACCACGGATTGAAGCCTTTTCCGCGATGATCGAGCAGAGTGGGGATGAGGGCGAAGACGATACCCCTTCCCGTGAGCAGATTGCCGGGGAAGCCGAAACCTTGCAAACCCGTGTCGAACGCGCCGATCAGGATATTCGCGAGGCTTTTCATGCGGTGGTAGAGGATATGGCAACGGTCATTCACCGTATCACCCATTTAGAACAGGTGGGGGAGTGGTTGAAGGAGGGGACATGGGAACTTACTGCAAGCGAATTGGTTGTAGATGCCGCCCCCGCCGATTATCAACGCCGTCCGAATGAATTACACAAAGGCTACCTATTCTTCACCACCCATCGCCTCTTGTTTGAGCGGCGCGAGGGCGCGAAAAAGGGGTGGTTTTCCCTGCCCTGGAAAAAGGCGGAGCCGGAACCGATGTGGGAAACCCCCCTGGTGCGGATAACCGATGTTCTGCTGAATCAGGAAGAGAATTTCCTGCGCGTAGTAACGCAGGGGCAACCGATTGCCACCTTTATCATTTCCGGCGAGGCGGAGGCGTGGCAACAAGCCCTCTTGTCTAAAATCAATCATGGCAAAACCGAAACCCATTGAACGCCCCCTTGCGCCCGACCCGGACGATGCGGGGGAAGCCCCCGAAGGTACGTTGCAGGGGCGGGTGCTGTACGAAAATTTTACGCTCACCGGTGATAGTTATGCCGGAGCCAGTGTATTGGATTTACGGATGGAGCAGGCACATTTGAAACGGGTCAATCTGGGCAGTACGATCTTTACCGCCGCCCGCTTCACCGATGTGCGCTTTTCCCACTGCGACCTTGCCGCCGCCCGATGGGAGAAAAGCCAGTGGCGGCGGGTGGTGGTGGAGGAGAGCCGCCTGTTGGGGTGGCAGGGGCTGGAAGCCGATATACAGGATGTGCATTTTAAGAATTGCAATCTGGACGCTTCCCTTTTCCGCTTCGCCACATGCCAACGGGTGCTGTTTGAGGATTGTACCCTCAAAGAAGCCGATTTTTACGAAGCCGACCTCACCAACGTACGTTTTCGTAATTGCGATTTGCGCGGGGCAACCCTGCAAAACGCCACCCTAAAGGGAACAGACCTCCGTACCTGCCAGTTGGAAGGTATCGCCCTCTCGCCCGATAAGGTCAGCGGGCTTATCATTGAGCCAACCCAGGCGGCAGATGTGATTCAGACACTGGGTGTGGTGGTGGCGTGGGCGGATGAAAGATAGAGGTTAGAGATAGAGATAGAGAGAACGACAGAGAAAATTCTCGTTTCGCATTTCTCGCCTTTCACCTTATGTTTCCCAAAGTGGCATGGTTGCTACCCTTGCTAAGGTTGCTAATGGTACGGACACCCCCCGCCCGGTTCGCAAGGGCAAACGTCCTGCCCCACCCTGAAGGATGGGGCAAATCAATACGGGAATCGGCGGGATGGGTAACGCCATTTTGGAAACGGGAGGGTACAAAAATACGGGAAGAGTGGCAGAAACCGTTTGTATTGAATAGCCCCGTCCTTTAGGACGGGGGGAACCGAGATTCAACAACCCCACGTTGTATGGTAGGGGCGGGTCACACCTCACCAGGATATGGGGAATGGAACTTGTGACCCGCCCGTCGTTGGGGGTGGGATGTCCGCCCGGTGAATGGGTTCCATGCCCAACGGCGGGCGGGTCAATCGGTTCATTTTGGATGTATCGCCATGCCCTGACCCGCCCCTACAAATCGCATACCGAGGAACGCGAAAAAAAAGTAGGGGGATTGGGAACGGGAAACAGTGGCAGACACCATTTGTATTAAATAGCCCCGTCCTTTAGGACGGGGGGAACCAAAACCCTGAGAAACGCTTTCCGCTTTCTGCGTTCTGCCTTTCTCTCTACCTCAAACCTTTAACCTCTACCTTCCAAAAGGGAGCAAGAATGTTTTACGAAGCAGTGGGCGCGTTACATATGCACACCCTCCATTCGGACGGGACGGGCACCATGCAGGAACTGATTGATGCCGCCAAGGAGGTTGGGTTGGATTGGATTTGGGTAACTGACCATGACAACCGCGATGGCAAGGACTACGAAGGCATCCATGACGGGCTGGTGACGGTGGTGGGCTATGAAATTACGCCGCGCCGCAATCATTATCTGGTCAGCAATATCCCCGATGTGGTCTCCCGTGATTTGCCCCCGGCGGAGTTTGTGGCGGAGGCGCGGCGGCTGGGTGCGGTGGGCATTGTGGCGCACCCCGACGAACGGGCGGTGAATGAATATACGGAAGGGTATCGCTGGGAGGATTGGAATATCCGCGGCTTTGATGGGATCGAATTATGGAACTATATGTCCGATTGGATTCAACAATATACGCCCCGTTCCAAATATCTGAATTTCTTTTTCCCCGAACAGGCTCTGCGCGGACCGACCACCGACACGATTCGCTGGTGGGATCAATTGCAATTAGAAGGGCATCGCCCCACCGGAGTCTTCGGTGTGGATGTTCATGCCTTTAAGGTGAAACGAGCAGGGATTACCTTCGAGGTTTACCCCTATACCCATTGTTTCCGCGCCCTCGTCAATTATTTGCAGTTGGATGCACCGTTAAGCAAGGAGTTTGATACCGCACAGGCGCAGATATGGGAAGCGATCCGGCGCGGGCGGGTGATTATGGCGCACAACGGCAGGGGCAATGCCTCCGGCACGACCTTTCTGGCGGTTCCCGAACAGAGTCAGCAATTGTACACCGTCGGGGATACCGTGCCCCTGACACCGGGGCTGACGCTGGAATTTCTATGCCCCCACAATGCTGAAATCCGCCTCTTTCAGAACGGGAACATGGTGGCGCGGGATGCCAATGGGCGCAAACTGCGCTACGACTGTTCCGCCCCCGGACATTACCGTGTGGAGGCGTGGCGGCGCGGCAAGGTGTGGGTGATGACCAATCATGTGCATGTGGAGTAATCGAAAAGATAACATAATATGGAATACGAAGTCCCGATTTCTAAGCGATACTTAGTTGTAGAAGGAGTAGTTTCTCCAAGGTTAGAGAAACTATTGAAATCGGCACCTGGTATGGTTGCACAAAGTAACGAAAGGATCTGTGTGTTGTCGCGCGCATTTGATAGTGTTCCCATAGGGTTTGTGTTTGAGGTTGCATTTGTACGGGGAAACCCGACACAAGTGATAAAAGCCAGATCTGTGGTAAAAGCCGTAACGCAGCAAATGTCAAAAC
>CBKYSX010000391.1:0-4768 GCA_966690745.1 uncultured Ardenticatenales bacterium | reverse complement strand
ACATGCTCCCTGCTTTCTATATGCAATGGGAGCAATTGCCGTTGACCCCGAACGGTAAAATTGACCGCCGTGCCCTGCCTGCCCCGGTTCTCTCCTCTGATTCAGTGGCGGGCGTGCAACCCCCGACCACCGAAAGTGAAGAACGGTTGGTTGCCATCTGGCAATCGGTGTTGGGGCAGGAAGCGATTGGAGCCAATGCCCACTTCTTTGAAGTGGGGGGTCATTCGCTCTTAGCCACCCGTGTTGTGGCGCGGGTACGGGAACAATGGGGGCTGGATATTCCCCTCGCCCTCCTCTTCCAATATCCGGTGCTGGCGGATTTTGCCGCCGCGTTGGATCGCTCCGCCGCCACCCTCACGACACCGTTGCCCGAACTTCGTGCCGATAGGGACGGAGTGTTAGACGATGCCGATTTGCAGGCACAGTTGGATGCGCTTTCGCCCGATGAACTCGCCGCGCTGTTAGCCGAGATGGAGACCTAGCCATGAGTAGCACTTCCCCCCTCGATGCCGCCACCCGTGCAAAATTGGCTCAACTTCTGAAAGCGAAACAAACGCCCAAACAGTACCCGATGGGGTACGGGCAACAACGGCTCTGGTTCCTCGACCAGCTGGAGCCGAACAACATCTTCTATAACACCTTCCGCCCCTATCGAATTGTCGGGGCGGTGGATGTGCCTGCGCTGGAAAAAGCGTTAAATGCCATTCTGGAACGCCATGCCGCGCTCCGCACCACCTTCACCGTAGCGGAAGGGCAACCCGTTCAGGTGGTTGCGCCCACCCTGTATATTCCGCTCACGGTAACGGACCTCACCCTCTCCGGTACGGAGAGGGTGTCGGGGGGTGAGGTGGCGGCACGCGCCCACGCCGAACGTGCCGCCGCGCTCCCCTTTGATTTGAGCAACGGTCCGTTGGTGCGGTGGGAATTGGTGCGCCTTGCACCTGAAGAGCATTGGCTCCTACTGACCTTCCATCATATCGTTGTAGATGGCTGGTCGCTGGGGGTGTTGGCGCGGGAATTGAAAGAGCTTTATAGCGCGTTCCGCAACGGGACGACTCCGGCATTAATCCCGCTACCGATTCAGTACAGCGATTTTACCCGTTGGCAAACGGAATGGCTGACCCAAAGCGGCACTTTGGAACGGGAACTTACCTACTGGCAACAACAATTGCGGGATGTCAGCCCTTTGGAACTGCCCACGGACCGCCCCCGCCCTGCCGTGCAACGTTTTGAAGGAGCGGTGCATCGCTTCGCCCTGCCCGACGAGCTTACCCAAACACTACGCGAGTTGAGCAAGCGAGAAGGGGTGACGCTGTTTATGACCCTGCTGGCGGGGTGGTATGCCTTCCTCTACCGCCACACCGGACAGGATGATATAACCGTTGGTTCTCCGGTGGCGGGGCGACCCCGCACGGAAACAGAGGCACTGATCGGGTTGTTCATCAATACCGTAGTGCTTCGTACCACCCTTGCCAACAATCCCACCGTTCGTGCCCTGCTACAACAGGTGCGTCATGTGGCGTTGGAAGCATTCCAACATCAGGATGTCCCGTTCGAGCAGGTGGTCAATGCAGTTGCGCCGACCCGCGCCCTGAACCGTTCGCCGCTGTTCGATGTGATGTTTGCCCTGCAAAACAGCCCTGCGGTTCCGGTTGCCTTAGAAGGCACGGACGTTTCCTCCGTAGCCGTGGCGCGTACCATCGCCGCCTATGACCTGACCCTCGCGCTGACCGATGATGGCAATCGCCTTGAAGGGTTGATGGAGTTCAATACTGACCTCTTTGACGCGCACACCATCGCCGCATGGACGGAACGTTTCATTATAGTGTTGCGCGACATGGTAACGGAGCCGAACGCACGCCTGAATGAGTTGCCGATTCTGACCCCCGCCGACCATGCCCTGATTCATCAATCGGCACATGGGGCAGAGATGGCATTGCCGGAAACCACCATCCCCGCCCTGATTGCACAGCAAGCAGAACATACCCCCACTGCTCCGGCAGTGATAGCCGGGGAAACCATACTAACCTATCAGGAACTTCATGAACGTGCCTGTGTCCTTGCCGCCCATCTCCGTGCCAAAGGGGTGGCGCGGGGAACGGTGGTTGCCCTGTTTCTGCCCCGTTCGCCCGAACTGATGGTGGCGTTGCTCGCAATCCAGTACGCGGGGGCAACCTATCTACCGCTAGACCCCACCTACCCCGCCGAACGCATCACTTATATGCTGGCGGATAGTGGCGTGGCGTGGGCAATCACCGATAGTGCCCACCAACGTGACTTGCCGTCTACCGTTCAGCCAATAGTGGTAAATCGCTCCTTTGACAGTACGAATGCAACATCCCCCGTCACGGCTCAGCCGGAGGAAATTGCCTATATCCTCTACACCAGCGGCTCCACCGGGCGACCCAAAGGGGTGCGGATCTCCCATCGCGCTCTGTTGAACCATGCACTGGCACAGGCAGAACATTACGACCTCCGCCCGATGGATAAGGTGCTTCAATTCGCCTCAATTAGTTTTGATGTAGCGGGGGAAGAAATCTATCCGACATGGCTACGGGGCGGGGCGGTGGTTCTGCGGGATGATAGTGTATTGGATGGGGTTGAAGCCTTCCATGCGTTTATTACGCACCATCAGATTACGGTCTTAAATCCTCCGACCGCCTTCTGGCATGATTGGGTTGCGGAATTGATGGCAACCCCTCAACCGATTCCCGCCACGGTACGTCTGGTCATTGCCGGGGGCGAAGGTTGTTCGACAGAACGTCTGCGCCAATGGTGGCAAATGGCGGGGCGCGTGATTCGCTGGGTGAATGCGTATGGTCCCACTGAAGCGACCATCTCCGCCACCGTCTACGAACCTACCACGCTTCCCACCTCCGCTATCGTGCCGATTGGTCTCCCGATAGCCAACATGGTTGCCTACGTGTTGGATGAAGAAATGCGCCTTGTGCCGCCGGGAGTGGTGGGTGAATTATATCTGGGCGGGGTCGGCTTGGCGGAAGGGTATCACCAGCGCCCCGAACTGACCGCCGAACGATTCATGACTATCGCCCCCGAAGGAATGCCCCTACGCCTCTATCGCACAGGTGACCGGGCAAGGCTATTGGCAGATGGCAACCTTGAATTTGCAGGGCGGCGGGATGACCAGATTAAATTGCGTGGCTTCCGTATCGAATTGGGTGAAATCGAAGCGGCATTGTTGCGGCACCCCACCGTGCAAAACGCCATCGTGTTGATGTTGGGCAAAGAAACGGCAACGCCTTTTCTTGCCGTGTATTGGGTGGCACAGGCGGGGCAAAATATATCGGGGAGTGCCTTGCGTACGTATCTCGCAAGTCATCTTCCTGCTTATATGCTCCCTACCTCCTTCACCCAACTGCCGGAATTTCCGTTGACCCCGAGCGGCAAGGTCAATCGCCGCGCCTTGCCCGCGCCCGACCTCACCACTTTTGAACCGTCCACCCCCGCCCTACCGGATAGCCATAGCACCTCCCCCTATGTCGAATTGATTACGGGGGTGTGGGAAACGCTGTTGGAGCGCACCGGGATTCACCCTCATGCCAATTTCTTTGAATTGGGGGGGCATTCCCTGCTGGCGACGCGGGTGGTGGGGCGGCTCCGCACCCTGCTGAATCGTGAGATTCCGCTTCGTCTGCTCTTTGAACAGCCTACAATTGCGGGGTTGGCAGATTGTATAGAGCAAAGCACCCATGACAATGCCTTGCCCCCGTTGGAAGCAGACAGCACCGCCACCATTCATCCTCTTTCCTTCGCTCAGGAACGGTTGTGGTTCTTAGAGCAATACGACCCCGATACCGCTACCTACAACATTCCCGCCTCGCTAATTCTGCGCGGCACGGTGGATGTAGCGCGGTTAGAGCAGGCGTTAAACGGATTGGTGGCGCGGCACGACAGCTTGCGAACCACCTTTGTCTTACAGGGCGGCGAACCGATGCAGGTGGTTCTGCCCCCCACCTTCATTCCCTTGCCCGTCCTCAACACACCTCCCTCTTCACTATGGAGAGGGGGGCAGGGGGGTGAGGTATGGGAGGATGAAGCCCGCCGCTTTGCCCGTCAGCCCTTCGCGTTAGAGCAGGAACTGCCTGTGCGCTGGGAATTGCTGGCGGTGGCTCCCGATGAACATTGGCTCTTGCTCTCATTCCATCACGCCATGATGGATGGGTGGTCGGTAGCTATTTTCACCCGCGAGCTGGTCGCCCTGTATCAAGGCGAATCCCTGCCCGACCTGCCCGTTCAGTATGGGGACTATGCGCGATGGCAACATAATTGGCTGGCGGAAGATAGCGGGCTGGAACGGGAGCGGGCGTACTGGCAAAAACAATTGCAAGAGCTTCCTGTGGTTGAATTGCCTACGGATATGGCACGCCCTGCCCACCAGAGTACACACGGAACGCAAACCCGCTTCTATCTGCCCGCTACCTTGCTGGAACAGGTCGAACAATTCAGTCGCACGGTTGGCGTAACGCCCTTTATGACGCTGTTGGCGGCATATTACACCCTGCTCTACCGCTATACGGGGCAAAGCGACCTTCCCATCGGAACGCCGGTGGCGGGGCGGTTGCACCCGACGACGGAATCGGTGTTGGGGCTGTTCGTTAATACGGTCGTGTTGCGGGGCGACCTTTCCGGTGTGGCACATTTCCGCGCTCTGGTCGAACGGGTACGCGGCATGACGTTGGAAGCCTTCACCCATCAGGCACTCCCCTTTGAACAGGTGGTGTCGGCGGTGGCTCCTGACCGTTCCCTA
>CBKYSX010000390.1:0-4768 GCA_966690745.1 uncultured Ardenticatenales bacterium | reverse complement strand
TACCCGTGCTATTTTCGAAGGGGTTTTTAGTAATCCTCCGACTCTATCCCCTATCCATTAGACTTTAGTCATTCCAAAGATGAGAATAATTCACCAGACCTTCTATGAAACCGTAGAACGAAATGAAGCGGCAGAAAATACCAAACAAAGAAAAAGGACGGTAAGATTTCTCTTACCGTCCTTACTTCGTGCTTAGTACGAGCGCGAGCGCGGGCTTTTCCGCATCGCTTTCTTTCGTGCTTTGCGGGCGAGTTCGCTTTTCGACACGAACCACCGTTTTTTGCGATATGTGCTAAGAATCCGCGAAGTCGCAACTTCTTTACGGAATCGCTTTAACAATTGGTCTTGGCTTTCGCCGGGTCGCAATTTTACAGCCATGACTCTCACCCCCCTTCTTCCACAAGATTTTTAGTAACGAGATGAAAACATCTCAGGAATGGTTATTAAGAATGGATAGAGAAAAATCTTTATCCGTTGGTTGGCTCTTCCGTTTCACTTTCCGACACCTCTACCACTTCATCAGAAGTGCCATTCTGCTCCGGTGGTCCAAGGGTTGTTACCGATTCGGCTTCCGACTCGGATACAACTTCTGCTGATTCCGGCTGTGGGGCTTGTTCCTCCGGTTCCGTATCGGTAGAAAGATTTTCTTCTAAAGGAGTTGGAACCCGTTTTAGGCTTAATCCCACCCGTTGGCGATCTGTATCAATACTAATCACGCGCACGGTTACACGCTGACCACGATGTACCACATTGCGGGGATGGTCTACTTTCTCTTCCGCCAATTCGGAAACGTGAATCAGTCCTTCAATCCCTTCATCAATGCGGGCGAAGGCTCCGAAATCGGTCAAATTGGTAATTTCGGCTTCAACAATATCCCCGATTTCATATTTGGCAGTCGCCGCTTGCCAGGGGTCGGGAGATAGCCGTTTCATACTCAGGGCAATGCGTTCTTCATTGCGGTCAATGGTAAGAACCTGTACTTCAACTTCTTGCCCCACTTCTAACACGTCTTTAGGGTGCTTCACACGATGCCACGCCATCTCGCTGACGTGAATCAACCCATCCGCACCCCCTAAGTCTATAAAAGCACCAAAATTCATCAAGTTGGTGACAATGCCTTTACGCACATCCCCTTCGTTCAGTTCATCCAACAAGCGGGATTTACTCTCTTGTCGCCATTCTTTCATCGCGGCGCGTTCCGACATAATGAGTCGTTTGCGCTTTTGATTGACTTCGATGACCTTAACTTTAATCTTTTTACCTTGCATTTGTTCAAGGCGTTCAATTTTAACCCCGTTTTCAATCCGTGTACCGACACTGGTGACCTGCGAAGTCGGGATAAAGCCACGCAAACGCCCGAAGGGAGCAATCAAGCCACCTTTGTTGTGTCCAGCAACCATTGTATCAAAAATATCCCCGGAATCCATAAATTGTTGGGCTTTTTCCCAATCTTCCTGAACCTTTGCCTGACTGAGCGACCCCAGAATGCGCCCATTTTCTTCATCAATGTTCGCAATCAACACTGGCACTTCCGACCCTACTTCGATGCGTTCCAAATCCTTCGCATCCATTTTCATAAAGTCGTCCGCATAGACAATCACATCCAACTTCAACCCTAAATCCAAGATAATTTCGTTCGGCAATCGGCGCAACACAGTACCGGTACGAATGTCGCCCCGTTCCGGGCGTTGATAATCGTACTCTTCCTGATTCAGGTATTCCCACATCGGGGAATTAGCTTGGTCCGGGTGCGATCCGATATAAGTTCTCACAGAGGCAGTTCTCCCGTTAATAATGGTGATAGCGAGTTGTGCCGAGAAACAAAACAAAAACGCGCCACCAACAAGGTTACGTGACGCGTTGTGACCCGAAAGGCGTAAGACAGTTGTCTGACGATGAAAAAAACAGGAGGTTAACCCCGTTTAAGGGTACAGTCGGTACGTGCGTGTCCTTGACCGCAACGCACAACGGTCAACTCGCAGGCTGTACCTGAGAGTATACTAAAATGTACCCCTGATGTCAAAGCAAATTGCAACTATTTCATCGTGCGTCTTGTGTATTGCATAAACAACAGAGAAAGAATTCACGTTTACCCGTTGTCGTTTATGCCATATGCACCATGTACGATGTCGTTTTACGCCACGTTCTGCCCGACTTTCTTCATCTCTTCTTCCACCAACAAACGGCGCAGAATTTTTCCGACCATGGATTTGGGCAATTCTTTGCGGAACTCGATTTGTTTGGGGCGTTTGTAGGAGGCAAGCCGCTCCTTACAAAATTCCATGATTTCGCCGGTGGTTGCGGTTTCGCCCTCTTTTAGCACCACGTAGGCTTTCACGGTTTCGCCCCGGTAGGCATCGGGAACGCCCGCGACGACCGCTTCCAGAACTTTGGGGTGTTCGTATAACACCTCTTCGATTTCGCGGGGGTAGATGTTATAACCACTGGCGATAATCATATCTTTCTTGCGGTCTACAATCGCAAAGAAGCCATCTTCATCCATCGTTGCCATATCGCCAGTGTGCAAGAAGCCATCCTCATCCATACATTTGGCGGTTTCGTCGGGGCGGTTCCAATAGCCCTTCATTACCTGCGGACCGCGCAAGCACATTTCGCCCGGCTCCCCCGCCCCCACTGCCAACCCGGTATCAATGTCCACCAGTTTGACTTCGGTGTTGGGCACAGGCAAGCCGATTTTACCGATTTTGCGCGTTCCCCGAAGCGGGGTCGCGTGTGCCACAGGCGAGGTTTCGGTCAAGCCATACCCTTCTACCAATTTTGCCCCGGTCAGCTCCTCAAATTTCTTCTGCACTTCAACAGGCAAACTGGAAGCACCGCTCAAACAGGCACGAATCGAACTGAGGTCATATTTTTTGACGGTGGGGTAATTATTGATAGCGGTGTAGAGGGTGGGCAGAGCAGGAAACAGCGTTGGTTTGTGCTTGTCAATCGCTTTGAGCAAATCGGGGATGTCCCGCGGGTTGGGAACCAGCACTAATTTTGCCCCGGTTGCCAGCGCGAAGTTCATACAAGTGGTCATCCCGTAGGAATGGAAGAAGGGCAACGCCCCCATGATGGATTCCTGCGCCTCGCGCAATTCCGTATCCCACGCCATCAATTGATAGACATTGGCAACGAGATTGCGGTGGGTCAGCATCGCCCCTTTGGGAACGCCGGTGGTTCCACCCGTATAGCCCAACACCGCTACATCTTCATTCGAGGTGGCAACGGGTTGCATTCCGCGCAACCGCCCCATTTCCAAAATATCCGGCAACCAATGCGTACCGCGCTCATCGGTAATATCTATGCGATGCCCTTCTTTCTTCTCCTTAAAGAAGGTAAAGAGCAGATTCAAGTGGCGCGGGAAATATTCTTTGATGTTCGTGACAATTACATGCTCAACGGCAGTATCGGCGCGAACCTGGCGCACATTGTCATAGAACTTGCTGAGACAGACCACAAATTTCGCACCGCTGTCATTCAATTGATGTTTGACTTCGCGGGGAACATAAGTGATGTTGGTAGGAACCACAATCCCCCCGGCGCGGAGAATACCGTAATAACCAATCAAAAATTGGGGCGAATTGGGAACATAAAGGGCGACGCGATCCCCTTTTTGAATGCCCAGCACCTGCAACCCCGCCGCAAAATGGGTTACGGCTTCATTCAAAGCCTTGTAGGACATCTTTTGGTTGTAGAAGACCAGGGCGGGGTGGTTGGGGTATTTTTTGGCGGTGGCGGCGAGCAGTTCCGGCAAGGTCGTATCAGGAATCTGAATGGTTGCGGGTACGCCCTTATCATACATTGCCGTCCATGGTTTAGAACCCATCGTCGCGTCCTTTCTCTGCGGCACCCTGCCACGCAACGCTTCATTGCGCGGCATCTTGCTCCAAGAATAGCGGTGAATCCCACAATTCACCCGGGGGAAAGCCAACCAAACAACTATTTGGTTGGGTATAGTATAGCGGTTTATGACGCACCATGTCAAGAGGGTAGGTCATCCTAAAAATCATAAGGTTGAAACCTTAGGACAGTTAGTATTTGACCAATCTCAATTTTGATACTAGTATATAACCAATCTCGAAATTGAGATTAGTTAAGCGAGAAACGATGAGCAACGGAAAAGCAGAGCTGATTCTTCACCCGATTCGGCTCAAAATTGTTACGGAAATGGCAACACGCCGGATGACGACGGGCGAGATTGCCGCCCTTCTGCCCCATGTAGCGCGGGCGACCCTCTATCGCCATATCAAACAGCTGGCAGAGGGAGGCGTATTGGAAATAGTAGAAGAAACCAGTGTCAACGGGGCAATAGAACGTACTTATCAGGTGACAAAGGGGGGGGGGCGGCTGGCGGCGGAAGATGTAGTCGATACTTCGGCGGAGGCACACTTACGCTATTTCACCACCTACGTCGCCACCCTGATTGATACCTTTGCGGACTATATCAACCATACCCATGCAAACAATATCTTTGAGGATGGGCTTGCCTATTCCCGTACTGTTGTCCATTTAAGTCATGAAGAACGACACAAATTCCAGACAGAACTAATGGCAGTGGCGGAACGAATGTTGACCCTTGCGCCTGCCCCGCACCGCCGCCGTTACACCCTCGCCCAAACGGTCATTCCCGACTCCCACCAACCCGAAAAAGGAAACGAAACATGACCCTCCATTGGCAAGAAGTCGGTCCCCGGAATACCCCCACGATTGTGTTTTTACATGGACTGGGGGTCAGCAGTTGGATGTGGGTGGAACAAATGCAAGC
>CBKYSX010000389.1:0-4768 GCA_966690745.1 uncultured Ardenticatenales bacterium | reverse complement strand
ACGCGCCGAACCACGCATCGTAGCGGGAGGCATCGTCGGGGTTCTGTTACAACGCCGCGACATTTGCCATGATACGGCTCCGGCGGTGGGCGAAGGCTGTGGCTGTCACCGGGACCCGCGCCATCGCTCCCCCCAATACCCGCAATTGTGTTACTGCCATCATGGCATCCGAGGTACGGATATGGGATAGAATGGTGTTGGCAACATCATCGTCAATATAATCCATGAAGAGGGTGCGGGATGCCGCAACGGGATGATAGGCTTCCTCTTCGGGCGGATACATCCCTTCATACGGGATAGGCGCGAGGGTGTCCAGCAACGGGGTTGCCAGCGCACGGAAGGGTGCCATTACCTGTTCCCCCACCGCCGGGTCGCCTGCGTAACAGACCATTGCCATGATTACGAGGGAACCATGCAATTCCGGGGGGAGAAAGGGCATCGGGGGTGCTTTCATCACGGTCGCAATGGCGGACAATTCTTCGGGCGCGGCATCAGCCGCCGCGATGAAGCCCACGATGGCATCGGGAGTTGCCGGAAGCGCGAGAATACCTCCGTAGACGGTATTGACATCGTACAGGCGGAATTTGAAGCGGGTGACGACCCCGAAGTTCCCGCCGCCGCCACGAATTGCCCAGAACAAATCAGGGTGGGACTCTGCATCTGTATAAACCTGCTCACCATCGGCAGTAACGATTTCGGCGGCAAGCAATGCGTCAATCGTCAGCCCATGCTTTCGCACCAGATAGCCCACCCCGCCCCCCAGGGTCAGCCCGCCGATGCCCACCGACCCGGTATCCCCAAAGGGGGTTGCCAAGCCATGTGCGCCTGCCTGTTGGGTGTAGCTACCGGCAGTCATGCCCGCACCCGCCCACGCGGTTCGACCCTCTACCTCTATCTCCAGGGAATTCAGATTCCGCAGGTCCAGCACGATGGCACCATCAATGATACTGTGTCCGGCAACGCTGTGTCCCCCGCCCCGCACCGCCAGAGGGAGTCTACTGTGGCGGGCAAAATTGATGACCTGCGCCACATCTTCCGCATCTGCGACGCGCACCACACAGGCGGGTCGCCGATCCATCCCGCCGTAAAACAGGGTACGCGCCCCATCATACTCAGGATGGGCGGGGGTAATCAAGGTTCCCTTAATAGTATTTTGAAGGTCAGTTATCGAATTTTGGTGGACCATATCGGTGTTCATCTATCGGTTCCTCGTATCGCATTTTGCGGAGAAGGTGGTTTTGGAAAAGCCCTGCACCCGTTGCTCTAACCGCACTCAGTATAAGGGATAGATGCGACACTTTACGGACGTTACGGACGGAACCGACTTAATCCTGCGTCGTGGCGGGTCCCGGGCAGAAACAGAGTAAAAGCGGATGGAGATGGCTCTGTCGCAGGGATAAACATCCATAGATCGTTCAACTCCATCTCGCCATTTTGCCCGCCAAAAAGCAATGCCGCGCCGTCGGGCGCGTTGGTAAGCGCGGGAACCCACACCATGCTATGCCCTGCCCGCGCCTGCGGAGTATTGCCGATGGCGGGGAGTTCCATCCATTGTTCGCTGTCTACATCCAACAGCCAACTGTCGCCAAAATCATTGGTTCCGGCTTCCCCGCCAAAAAGCAGAACCCTGTCGGAATCGCCCAATGTGACGAGGGCGGGAAAGAGGCGCGGTTCGACATCGGCGGGGGTCGGGATTTCGCGCCAGTTGCCCGTACTTTGTTCAAAGAGCCATGTATCGTTGAGGGGACAGGGACCAAAACCGGAAGCGCAACCGCCGAACAACACCATATCGCTGTTTGGGGTAATGGTGGCGGCATGGAGGCATCGGGGCAGGGGACGATTTGCGGCTGGGGTGACATCTTGCCATGCGCCCGTTGCGGTTAAACGGCGCGTATCGTCGAAGCGTCCCTGCTCGGTGAAGCCGTGCGAGAGCCACAGGGTATCGTCCCCGTCGGCAATGCCCCCCGCCGCACCATAACGAATATCGGGTATTTCGCCCTGCGCGGGCAGTTCACTCCATGTGTTGGTGGTCAGGTCTAATTGCCACGTATCGTTAAACAGTTCGCCGGGGGCTTGCCCGGTGGTGATCAAAAAGCGTTGGTTTATGCTGTCCACCCCCGCCACCATGCTGTGGCGGGCGGGTGGACGCATTGCGGAGCCTGTGGCAAGCGGTTCCCACACCATCGTTGCTAAATCCAACGCCCATGTATCATCCAGACTGCCCGTATCGTTGCGTCCGCCAAAGAGAATCAGGCGGTGCTGTCCGGCATCGTAGCCAAGGGCGGCATCACGGCGGGCGGGGGGCGGGTTCGTGGTTTGGAGGGGTTGCCATGCCCCGCCCCGACGAGGAGGGGGTGCGCCCATGCCTTCGGGGATTTTGGCAGGCAGGGCGGCGGAGGCGGTATGCCCTTCGCCCGCCAAAAAGAGGAAGGCGACCAGCAACAGACCTATGGAAGTAAGGAGCGGGGCAACACGCGGCACGGACATAAGAGACTCCCGTTATGAACCTATCAGGGTAACTGCCCCACCCTACCCTGAAGTTCTTGCAGAAATCTAACGCACCTGATTATTAAGAATTATGTCAACGTCCGAATTGCATCAGTAATTTCTACCCTGGAGAGAGGTTCAATGTGCGTGGCTACTACCGTTCTGATATAGGTTTTGCCCGACCCTTTCGGACCTATGAGCATGTAGAGTGTTTTGGTCATAAGAGCATACCTTCTGTTAATAGCGAGGGCTTGAGCCTAAATATATATTCAATGGGAAATCTTCGGTTAGCCCTGTCGTACTTGTTCTGTACAATTGACTAAGGATAGACAAGGTACATGAAAGGTAAATCTAATGAGCAGTCAAGGTGGACCTGCCGCTTGGAGAGGTTTCCGATTACAAGCACTATATACAATTTCTCGTTTTTTATCAGTGGACCTTGGACATGATTTAATTTTTTATCCCGAAGACATAGAGGATTTGTCTATCAGAAATTCAGAAGGGCATCTAATAGAACTGATACAAGTAAAATCTTATGGTAACTTATCCTTATCAAACCTCCATCCAGAAAAATCGAACTCTTTCTTCCATAGGGTGCTCCCGCTTCTTACAACCCCGCAACCACCTAAAATTAAGCTTGTCAACTTTGGTAATTTTGGAGAAGAGATGAGGATGGCTTGGAATGGAGAAGCCCAGTACCAAGACCGTATCTCACAAAAGTTGGTCGAAAAAGGATTTACTTCTGAAGACGTAAACAAGTTTTTTGAGCATATAGAGCTAGAAACACAAAATGAAAATGAGGTAGAACAAAAATCTTTTGATTTCATCCGGCAAACTGTTGCGGGGCGCGACCCAAAACATACATTTGAGCTTTTTTATTATTGGACCTCTATTATCTCGGAACAACAGGGCTATATGAATACAGCAAGTATTATTGAAAAACTAAATAAAATCGGCAACTATCTAACTGCTTTCCAAAACGAGCAGAGATTATGGTTTACTACTATCAAGCCAATTAATTCACAACCTTTATCGGATGACCACAAGAACAAATTACGAGAGGAATTTTATGCTGGTGCCTCTGCGAATTATGAACATATATTAGCAGAACTTGATTTTCCTCGCCCGGAAAAACTCGAAACCATCAATGAAAATTTTAAACATGAGAATGTTGTTCTCATTCATGCGGCATCAGGGCAGGGAAAATCAACCTTAGCATGGCGATACCTACTTGAATTCTGTCCTGAAAGCTGGAGATTCTCAATAGAAGCTATAGAAAACCTACAGCATGTATTAGAGATTACGCACGTATTGTCTACCTATGCAGATGCAATTCAGGCTCCCATGCTGATATACATTGACGTGTCCCCCCGTGATAATAACTGGCTGGAATTAGTGGAACGTTTAGCCAGGCACCCATATCTGCATATCTTAGTGACCGTACGTGAGGAGGATTTACGCCGAGCAAATGTCAGTGGAGCTACCCTTCGTCATCGCACCCTTGAACTAAACTTTGATAGATCTGAAGCACAATTGATTTACCAAAGAGCTATTGCTATTGACCATAATCATTCTTTTCTGGATTTCAATGAAGCATGGCAGAGATTCGGAGAAACAGGACCCCTGTTAGAGTTCGTATATTTTTTGACAGCAACACAAACGTTGCAGGAAAGCCTCAGACAGCAGATAAATCGTATCAGGCAAGAGGCATATCAAGAAAAGGCGGATCCGAATACAGTTGAATTGCTGAGGCTCATCTCCGTTGCCTCGGCACATAATGCACGTTTAAAAGCTGATAAAGTTATAGAGGTATTATCACTTCGAGATCCTTATTATATTTTTGAACTTTTGGAAAAATCTTATTTACTCCGTTTGAGTGATGATAAAATGTATTTAGATGGACTTCACCCTGTACGTTCGAAAATTATTGCTCAATTACTTACACACCCAAATGGACCATTCTGGTATAATATTGTAGACAAAATAATGCCACTAATTGTAGAATCAGATATTGAAATTTTTGTGTTGCAAGCATTTATCGAACAGCCAGATTATGAAACCCAAATACTAAATATATTACAACGTTATAAGCCGACTTCTTGGCAAGGAATCGCAAGAATCTTAAGATGTCTATTATGGATAGGCACACGAAACTATGCTATTAACAACTTGCATCTAGTGGAGAAAGCACGCCAACTTTTCGGAAATGGGTGGTGGTTTATTGTTGATTTCAATTTGGTGAGTGAAACCCCCGAAAAATACGATGAATGGTGGAAGAATT
>CBKYSX010000388.1:0-4775 GCA_966690745.1 uncultured Ardenticatenales bacterium | reverse complement strand
AAAATCTTGATAAAGTAGTCCTAAGTAGTAGAGTTCTTCGGTAGCGGAAACGGGAGCCTCCCATGGTTTATACCGCTCCAATGCTCCTGCCCCCATCTGGCGTAATTCGCCGCCCAACAGGTCCCGTTGCAAGCGGTGGCTGGGCAATTGTCCCCCCGCCGCTACTACCAGCGATAATGCCGCCCGCGTTCCTTCGCTTAATTGCCCCAATAGGGCAGTAATGGTGTCGGGGCGGCTCAGGTGTGCCGCCAATGTTTCTACCAATACTCCCTGACTCACCCGTTCCGTTTCCACGCCATGTGCCGTTGCGATGGCGCGGAGCAAGACCAAAGGATATTTTTCAAGAGCATGAATCAGGGTGTGGGGCTTCATGTATCAGATGATAGAAGCAGAGTGCGACGGGGGCAAAAAAGCGCAAATTCCTTGACATTCACTCCTTCTCCCCTGTATAATCTCTACCAAACTTTTGGTAGGGAGAGTGACTTAGACCATAGCCGATTGAAAGCCCCTTTGATTAACTGACATCTATAGTCGGATTTTTACCTTGTCGCACTGGGATGGGAAAACGGCGGCACTATCAAGAATTGAAAAGGCGAGAGGGAGTGGCTCCTACGGGAAGGCGCATAGCCCCGCCAAAGAAAGGAAAAACCATGTCGGGTCAAGTCGGTGCGGTTCACCATTGGCTGGCAACCCCTGCCGCCACGCTTGCAGACGCTTACGCGGTGTGCGAGATGATTACGCGCCATCATAGTAAGAGCTTTTTCCTTGCCACTGCTTTTTTACCCCCCGAAAAACGCCGTGCCATCCGTGCGCTTTATGCCTTTTGTCGCTGGAGTGACGATATTGTAGATGTCCCCGAAAATGATATTGGCTATTCTCTGGAAGGGTGGGCAGTTCACGCGCACGGCGACCCTCACCACACCCCGTTTGACCCGGTTTTGATGGCGTGGAATGATACGCGCCGCCGCTACCAGCTTGACCCAACTGTCATTGATGATTTACTGGCAGGGGTTCGGATGGACCTTTCCATCAATCGCTATGCTACCTTTGATGACCTGTGGACCTATTGCTATCGGGTGGCTTCAACCGTCGGGTTGCTTTCTATGCAGATTATTGGTTATGAGGAAGGGGCAACCCCCTATGCCATCAAAATGGGCATTGCGCTCCAGTTGACCAATATTCTGCGGGATGTCGGGGAAGATGCACAGCGCGGACGGATTTACATTCCGTTGGATGAATTGGATCGCTTTGGGTTGAGCGAGGGTGAAATTCTGGAAGGGATTCTGGATGACCGCTACCGTCGCCTAATGCAATTTCAGATGGAACGCACCCAACGGCTGTATGATGAAGCCGAAGCCGGAATTGCCCTGTTGAACAAAGAGGGTCGCTACGCGGTTGCCGCCGCCTGCACGATTTATCGGGGTATCCTTCCCGCCATCGAGCGTAACGGATATGATAACCACACCCGCCGCGCCTTCGTCCCCACTGCCCAAAAATTGATGATGTTGCCGGGGATTTGGTGGAAGGTCGTTCGCGGTAACAAATAAGTGAGAAGTGGGTATTGAGTATTGAGAAACCATAACTTCACCCCTTAATCTCCGTACGGTGGAGCGGGTGAATACAGCAAGGTCTTTCTTAATACCCAATACTCAATACCCGAATGCTTTCCTTCAAGGACATCCTCCGTACCTCCCGCCCTTTGCTCTGGCTCAATACCACCGTCTTATGGGTACTGGGACTGTTGGTGCTGGAAATCCCGCCGACCTGGGCAGATGTGGTGATGATTCTTTATTTCACCCTGCCCTTTAACTTTTGGTTGCATGGCATTAACGATGTGTTTGATTACGCCAGCGACCTGTTAAACGAACGGAAGGGGAGTGACGAAGGGGCATTATTGCAACGCGCTCTCCATACTCCCATCCTCCGCTCCACCCTGCTCTGGAATTTCCCCTTTTGGATTATCGCCGCGTGGCAAGGCAACACCCTTAGCACCTTATTGTTGAGCGTTTTTGTTTTTTTGGGGTGGGCATATTCCGCGCCGCCCATTCGGGGCAAAAGCCGTCCCTTTGTAGACAGCCTTATCAATGTCGCCTACATTTTCCCTTATCTGATTGCGTTGGCATGGCATAACGCGCCTTTGTCCATATGGGGCGCATCCGTTCCTGCCGTAATTGCCTTCGCCGGGTGGAGCATTGCCTCCCACGCCTTCACGTCCATACAAGACATCGAAGCCGACCGCGCCGGGGGGATTTCCACGGTTGCCACCTTCCTCGGCGCGACCCATACCGCCCGCTTTGCTCTCTTCTGGTACGCCCTTGCCGCCATCGCCGCCGCGCAATATGGCTGGTTGTGGGGTTTGCCTTTACTGCTCTATGTGGGCTACGTATTGTGGTACATGGTTCGCCCCACCCGCGAACGCGCCAACCGCCTCTATCGCTTCTTTATCTGGACCAACTCCGCGCTTGGCTTTCTGGTGACAGTCGCATTAGCCGTGGCAAGCCCGCCGAATACCGTTTGGGCGGCGATTGTGGTGCTGGCGTTGGTGGCATTGGTCATAGCCTCGCTTGCCTACGGACGGTATAAACCCAACGAGGCGGCAGTAGAGCAACCGATGGGGACATAAAAAAATCTACCTTTTAAGGTGGATTTTTTATGATGTATTCCCGAAACCCATGTATCTAGCCCCGTCGCTTTAGCGCGGGGGACTGATCCCATTCCCGAAATTAACTGCTAAACGTTTGTTGACATAAAACACACCGATATTGACTGTTCCCCAATTCCTCCGGTTCCCCGCGCACCCACAATTCCCCGTAGGGGCATTTCGTACACTTATAGGCAAAAACGCGATATTTCCGCGCTACTTCGCCGGGGGCGTTGGCGTTAATCGCCTCTTTTAACTGCTGGCGCGTCGGAGCCGCCACGACACGGGCGCGGCGCACCGTCGGTCCGTCATGCTCAATATCCAGCACAAAATGATCCAAAATTTTATAGCGGTCACTCACATTTTCGATGGCGTGTTGGTCAATCGTAAAATCCACCTCCTCGCCCCCGCCAAAGGGTTCAAAGATGGCACTCAACGTGTCACCGCCAAAAAAACCGCCGTAATTGAGAACTTGATTGATACGATAGAGCATAGTGAAGAGTGGTTAGTGAAAAGTGAACAGCAGTGAAAGACAGCAACAACAGTGAACAAAAGTGACGACAGAAATAATGACGTTTGCTTTGCCTGCCGTTTACGCTTCACTTTTCACTGACTACTTTTCACTAATACGTGCGTTGTGCCAATTCATCCGCCAGCGTTCGCAATGGGCGCAGACGGGCTTCGGGTACCTTCAGACTTTCTAAAATGGATAAGGCTTTGGCTTCGTAAGCGGCGGCACGGGTGGCAACCACTTCATACGCGCCGGTGGCTTCGATGAGCGTTCGCGCCCGTTGGATGTTTGCCTTGCTTTTCAGCGAATGGCGATACAGTGCCTGCAATTCGCCGCTTTCGTCGTGGGTCAGAGCATAGGCAACAGGCAGACTTTTCTTCTTAGCGCGAATGTCCGCCCCAACCGGTTTGCCCGTCAGGGCAGGGTCGCCCCAGATGCCCAGCAAATCATCCCGCATCTGGAACGCCAACCCCATTGCTTCGCCGAGTTCATAAAACTTGCGGGTTTCGGCTTCGTCCGCGCCGCCCATTAACGCGCCGACCTCGTCGGAAAATGCCAGCAGTGCCGCCGTTTTACCCCGAATCATTTCAATATACTCATCGGGGGTGATGAGCTCCCGCTTCTCAAAACTCATATCCTGATATTGCCCGATGCACAGGGCAAGGGCGGTGTCGTTCAAACGCTTTTGCGCCCGCACCACCCGTTCCGCCGCCACGCCTGCCTCTATACTATTCAGGAGTGCCAACTGTGCCAGCGCAAATAAGCCATCCCCCGCGTTAATCGCCTGTGGTTGCCCGACCAGCGTCCATAAGGTTGGACGGTGGCGGCGGGTTCTGTCCCCATCTTCTATATCATCATGTACGAGTGAAAACTCATGCAACAACTCAATCGCCGCCGCCGCCGGAACCGCCGGGCGGAAGGATTCCGCGAACAATTCACACGCCATCAAACAAAAAGCGGAGCGAATCCGTTTTCCGCTGGGTGTTTCCGTCGGTTGGTACTCCGATGTTGCCCAGCCTAGATGGTAATGGATTTGCCCGTAAAAGACACGGTTTTCATCTAGGGGCGGAACCACCCGTTTTAATTCGGTAAGTGTGGCGTGGGCGTAGGGGGTAATGAGCGTGGAAAGGGACATAACCGATAGGGAATTCTAAACGTGAAAAAGCAGAAAGCCCACCGCAGAAACGACGATGCCGTTTACCTGCTTTCGGCTTTCTGCTTCCGTATTCGCTATGAAATAAGAATCGAAAAACCTTAGTACGCGAACAAAGTGGCGAACAGCCCCAATACCATACTAAGGACAATGACGACACTCAGAGAGTAGAAAATGATTTGCGACCAGTCGCGGCGGACTTTGCGCTTGGCAGGTGTTTGGGGTGCGCCGTTTTTGCGGGTCGGGATTTCAGTTTTGCGATGTACAGTAGCCATAAGAAGAGTACGCCTCCGGGTAAATGCGGCTTTTGGCGTTTTTACAGGTAGCCAAAAGCAAGAATGGGGGAGATTATACCACTGCATCCCAATCTGCCCAACCACAACGAGATATAATCCCGAAAAGGGAACATGGGACTGATTTTGCCTTGAACTGTGAATCAAATGTGGGGTACAATACGACAATAACGTAGG
>CBKYSX010000387.1:0-4775 GCA_966690745.1 uncultured Ardenticatenales bacterium | reverse complement strand
AAAATTGAGCGTAATGAGTTATACATGACCGAAGACGGCAAACAACGCCCACGTGGCACGGGTCAATATGAACGGCTCAAAGTAGATATGGTCTTGCGGGCAGTGGGATATAATGGAATTCCGTTGCCAAATGTCCCCTTCGATGCCAAACGGGGTGTAATTCCAAACCGGGAAGGGCGTATCATTGACCCCGACAGCCGCCACCCGGTGATGGGTGAATATGTCGTAGGGTGGGCAAAACGGGGACCGACCGGGGTGATTGGTACGAATAAGCCTGATGCGGTGGAAACCGTAAAACATATGTTGGAAGATGTCGGTTACATTGCACCGATAGAAGATGAAAACCGCGAGCCTACTATCGCCGAAGCCTTTATCCGTAAACAGCAACCCGAAGTCATTACCTTTGATGATTGGATCGTATTAAACCAATTGGAAGAGGAAGCAGGCAAGGCATCGGGTCGTCCCCGCGTCAAATTCGTGCGGGTCAATGACATGCTGGAAAAAATCCGAAAGACGAAAAAGTAACCACAACGCCCACAGCAATCAGCGTATTGCGTTCGTCGTTTACTTTACTGAAAATTGGTAGGAGGATGTATGGAAGTTAAAGAAAGAATGCAATCAAATCCTGCTACGACCGCCCCAGACACCCGATTGGGTGAGGCGGGACGGCAGTTGATGGAATCCCATCAGAAGATGTTGCCGGTGGTGGATGCGGAGGGGAATCTGTGCGGGATACTTTCCGACCGTGATTTACGGTTGGCGGCAGACTCGCCGTTGGAGCAAGAAACCGCGCAAGAAATTTACGAACGGTTGCAAAACCATACAGTGCGCGAGGTAATGACGACCACAATTCACACCATTGAGGCGGATGCGCCCCTTGTCGAAGCAGTGCAATTGATGCGGGTTGCGGATGTGGGCGGCTTGCCTGTGGTGGAATACGACGAAACGGGCAACCATGAACGGGTGGTTGGCTTGCTAACCCGCACCCATCTGCTGGATCTGCTGATTACCATGCTCGAAAACGAGGAGTAAACGCTATTTTTCCATCTGTAGGCGCATACTCTAATTCGCCCGGGGTGACTCTTAAAGTATGCGCCTACAGGGCATCCAAGTTTTTGTTTCGTTTTCTCCCCCATCCCTCATATCGCAACTCTATACCGACACTTCTCCCAATCGCCCCGTTTATACATATCCGTATCCGGCGGAACCAAAACGGTTTCGACATAGATTCCCCCTGCCAGTTCGCAACTACGCCGGGAAGGAATGTTGTCGGGGTTACAGGTAATCCATAAGGGATTTAGCCCGTGAAATTTCGCCAGCCGAAAGAGCAGTTTCACGCTCCGCGCCGCGTAATGCTGTCCCCGATATTTTTCATAGACTCGATAGCCGATATGCCCCGCATAGGTGACAACATAAGGCGTGTTGCCTGCCCGTAGCGTAATTCTGCCCATTTCAATCCAGGGTTGATTGGAACGCACCATCACAAAATGATAGGCAGGGACAAAGCCCCGCTCGGCATCCCCCGTTGTGGTCTGTTCCAGGCGTAGTTCGAGGTCGTCGTCCACCAATTCCCCGATTTGGGCGGGGGTTAAAAGGTCGCTCATCTGTTTATCTTACCAGGTGTTTACTTTTCTTCCATCCTATACCCCTAACCGTGTTATAATCAGCCCGTAATTCAATTTATTCTTACGTATTGGGGTACATGATGAACAATTCCTCGCATAACGGCAATTCGTGGTGGACTTCGGGCGTTTCCCAAAGTCGTTGGGGAATGATTGGATGTGGAATCATTCTGGTGATGTGTGTCTGTGTTCTGGTTGGCGCAAACCTCCTCAGTTCTTTGGGACGGGGGCAAGCCGAGGTGGCAGAAGTTATTGACGGGTATATGGAAGATATGTCAGACCGTCGCACTGATCTGGCAATAGAACGCTTTGTAACACGGGGACGTGAAGAATTAGCGGAACAGTTTGAATCGGTTAATTATGGGTACTTTGAAGGGTATCGTTCCCTTCAGGTCAATGCCTTTCGGGTGGGACCGCGTGTAACGACGAATCCAATGGAACCGCAGGGAACCGTTGCGAATGTGAATGGAACGGTGCAGTATACCGGAAATTACACAGGCACATTCGAAGCAGTGTTGGAACAAGATGGAGATCAGTGGCTGATCTTTTTCATTAATGTCAACGTTCCCGACGAGAAGTTAGAGAAATACGAAGCGGAAGAATAAGTTTTCCGCCACAGGAAACACCATGTGCAAAAATACCAAATGCCGCGTGAAGGCAATCGAATTGGGACCATGTAAACGGTGCGGGCAAACCACTTGCCTCTCTTGTGGGTATAAAACCCTTTCGGGGGTCTATCATGATGGGGCGTTCTGCAACCAGCCGGGGGTCTTCCATGAAACCTCGGTTGAATCGGAATTGAGAAAATAACGACCGGAAAGCAGAAAGCGGAAAGCAGAAAATAGACCCTGCCTGTTTGGTGTTGTCGTTTCTGCTTTCTGCGTCCTGCTTTCTGTTGAAGGCATTAAACCATGACTGTCATTGTCAATGTCGCCGGGGTCAGCAAGACCTTCGGCGGGATTCACCATATCCTTGAAAATTGCTCGGTAGAAATCCAGAAGGGCAAACGGATTGGCATGGTGGGTCCGAACGGCGCGGGAAAAAGTACGTTGTTCCGCATGATTGCGGGGCGCGAAGAGCCGGATGGCGGCGCGATTTGGCGGCATCCCGGCTTGTCTATTGGTTATTTGCGGCAGGAGCCTGATTTTGACGTGGATAAAACCCTGCTGGATATTGCGCTGGAAGCCAGCGACAAACTCAAAGATATTAATCACCGTTTGCATGAGGTCGAACATCGGCTTGCCGATCCGGAGGTCTATGGCGACCCTGCCCGTTTAGAACGCACTCTGCACCGGCAAGAACTGATTCTGCAAGAGTACGAAAATGCGGGGGGTCCTGCCTATCGCAATCGTGTAGAGGGGACGCTTCGCGCCTTTGGCTTTCGGGACGAACAATTCGACCAGCCTATCGGCGTTTTATCAGGCGGGCAGAAAAAATTGTTGGGGTTGACCCAATTGCTGGTCGCGCGCCCCGATTTGCTCTTGCTGGATGAGCCGGACAACCACCTTGATATTCGCGGTAAACGGGAGCTGGAAAAACTGATTAACGATTACCCCGGCACGGTGGTGATTATCTCGCACGATCGCTATTTGTTGGACGTGGTGGCAGAGCAAATCGTGGAAGTGAGTCTGGGACAAGCAGTGTTGTGGCATGGCAACTATTCCGAATACCAATTCGAGAAGAATGTTGCCACGAACAGCCAACAACAGGCATACGATGTGCAACAACGGGAAATCCGGCGCATGGAAGCCGCAATGCGCCGCCTCATCTCATGGTCAAGCGGCGGACAGAACGAGAAGATGATCAAACGCGCCCGCAACATGGAGCGGCGGATTGAGCGGGTTGAGCGGATTGATGCCCCCAAACAGCAACGCACGATGGGGCTGACGTTGGTCGGCTCACGCGGCAGTGATAAAGCATTGGAAGTGAAGGGGCTGTGGAAGGTCTTTGACGGTCCCGATGGTGAGGAAAAAGAAATTATTACGGATGCCAACATGACGATTTGGAGCCGCGAAATCGTCGGGCTGGTGGGACCGAACGGGGCGGGCAAAAGCGTTCTGTTTAAGATGATTTTGGAAGAATACGAACCCACCGCCGGAGAGATTCGGGTAGGACCCAGCACCAAAATTGTCTATTACAGTCAAGAACATCAAACGCTGGATTATGAAAACACGGTGGTAGACGAGATTCGTAAACTGCGCCCGATGTACGAGGCGCAGGCGTATGATTTTCTGGGACGGTTCATGTTCGGGAAGAATGAGGCACAGAAGCCCGTGAAGGCATTAAGCGGGGGCGAAAAGAGCCGCCTGCAATTCGCCAAACTGATGCTGACCAGTGCGAACTTTCTTCTGCTGGACGAGCCAACCAACAACCTTGATATTCCCAGCGTGGAAGTGCTGGAAGAGGTGCTGGAGAAGTATGAGGGCACCGTCTTCATCATCAGCCACGACCGCTATTTCCTCGATTCCGTTGCTACCCGCATCGTCGAATTGAAGGATGGGGAATTGATTTCCTATCCGGGGAACTGGCAATATTATGTGGAAGAGAAACGCAAGAAGAAGGAAGAGGTCTAGGAAATCCTAGACCTCTTTTTTTTACCCCTGCGACCGCAAATATGCCAACACCTCTACTTTGCTGGGCAGTTCCAACGCACGGGCGGCAATATGGCGGGCATCACGCAGAGTGGCGCGGCGAATCGCGGCTTTGACGCTTGGAATGGCGGCGGGAGCCATGCTAAATTCATCCAGACCCAACCCCAGCAGTAAAGGCACCGCCAGCACATCCCCCGCCAATTCGCCACACAACCCCACCCATTTCCCCGCCTTATGGCTTTCAAAGATGACTCGCGCAATCAGGCGCAACACCGCCGGATGATAGGGCGAGGCAAGCGCGGCAACCCGTTCGTTGGTACGGTCAACGGCAAGGGTGTATTGGGTAAGGTCATTTGTACCGATGCTGAAAAAATCCACCAACGGGGCAAGGTGTTCCACAATGAGTGCGGCAGAGGGAACTTCAATCATCGCGCCGAATTGGGCGGTAGTGCAGTAGTCAATACCTTCCGCCGCCAACTCTTTTTTCGCTTCTTCAAACAAACCTCGCGCCCGTTCCAGTTCGCTTCTGGCACTGACCATCGGCACCATAACACGGAGATCA
>CBKYSX010000386.1:0-4784 GCA_966690745.1 uncultured Ardenticatenales bacterium | reverse complement strand
AAAGGTGGGACAGGTTCCATCCCCCAGACAGGTGGCAGTAGTACTTTCCCCGGTGCCGTTTGCCACTTCCCATATCTGATCTTGCGGCTCTAACGGGAGCCATAAGGTGAGGTCCGGTACTTCGGGGTCAACATATTGGGTGTTCGCGCTTAATAAGCCATCCGACCCCTGTGTAGGGTGTGTATTCGTCACTACTGCCTGATAGGTCAGCGTGGTATCTGGTATCACTACAAGGTCGGCGGGGTTATACCGTCCGCCGTATAGTGCCGCTACCTCACTCACCGTCAAGGCACTGCTAAAGGCAACGACTTCATCCAGCGTTCCGTTGAAGTGGTTTGGTGCCTCGCCGGAGTTGTGATTGGCGCGGGCAATCCGAAAGGTTTGGGTCGCGCCGTCATTATACGTGGCGCGGTAGTTGGTGGTGGCGTTGGTGACATCCACCCCGTCTACATACATTCGTGCCGTTCCGGCGGTACCGCTTCCTGAATAATCCCATACGGCGGCGATATGATGCCACTGCCCGTCATTCACCGCCACCGTACTCTGAATGTATTCGTTCCCAAACCCCACAAAGGTCGGACGACCCCCACTATTGAGGTAAAAACTCTTTTCGCCGTTTTCCCAGGTAGTATCCCCGTCATTTTTAGAGAAGATGGCAACCCTTGTACCTGTGGTTTTTACCCATGCCGCCACGGTGAAATCGGACTTGCCCAGTTCCAGCACACTGCTACCCGTATCAAGATAGTCTGTGCCATCAAATTGTAATGCCTCGCCATACCGTCCCGTGACCCCGGCAGTCGGGCAGGTTCCAGCATTGAGTACACAGGTGGAGCCATTGTCATTGCCTGATAAGTCGGCAAAAGAGGTGGCTCCCAACCCTTCCTTAAAGCGGCTCAAGAGCTGGAGGTCGCTGTCTTCCTCCACCGACAGATTATCAAAACGGATAATATCCTTGATAAAAGAGGGGTCGGTGGCAATCTGGGGATGGGTGCCAAAAACAAATTCCTCCAGGTCGCTAAGGGTATCATTATCCGCATCGCTGTGTAAAGGGTCCGACCAGACGCGGGTTTTGATATAGGTTCCGGTTTCATCCGGGAAGGCGTAGACCCACCCTTCCATCAATTCGGTATAGTCGCTCAATCCATCGTTATCGCTATCGGCATTAAAGGGGTCGGTCAACGCCTCTAGTTCTTCCGCATCGTTCAGCCCATCTTTATCGCCATCGGCATCATTTAACGGGGTGCCATAGCCGGCTTCGTAGGCATCGGAAAGCCCGTCGCCATCTTGGTCATGACTTTGGTCATTTAGGTCTACCCCACCCTGTGCTTGGCTCAACAGCCCATCACCATCCTGGTCTTTTTGTTGCGGGAAGGCGATAGAGCCGCCATTCCACCCTTGCACATCCGCAAATTCCGATGCCGTGGTGGGTAAAATGTCATATTCGACATATTCCCCAACGTTAATGGGGTTGGAACCTCTATAGGCGTGCCACGTACAAACTTCGTCGGCAAAGCCATAGGTTAGATAGGCGGTTGGCAATTTAAGGCACAGTACATAGGTGGCGGCGTAGGCTTCCACCAGATACATCGCCCCACTAAAATTGCGATTCACCCCTGTGCCTACCGATGAGAACTCAAATTGCCCGGTGGCGGTTTGCTCCATGCGCCCCCGGTTATTACTCAGTTTGTCCCACTCTCCTTCAATCTGATACAGTCTCAACCCTGAATGCTCATCGTCATCATCCGCTTTCAGGAAATAGCGGAAGGTTGAATATTTAATCGCTTGCCATGCCGTTGGCTCAGTAGGGTCGGGTGCCCAATGTTTATTTTTATAATCATCTGCTTCTACCGTATTGGTGACCGCAAGGCTATAGGTCACGGCGTTGGTCACAGCAAAGCCCAACGCCTCGTCCACCAGCTCACTTCCGACAGGGGTAAATTCTAAGCGGTCGGGGTCATCCAATTTCAAGAAGGTATCATAATCGAAGAGCCATCCTGCAATTTTTTCCGTCAGCCATCCCGACATCGTCTGTTCCCCCAGAATCATGAGAATGGCTTCTGTAATGAGAATCAAGACCACGATGATTTGCCCGATGACCGGAATCAAACCAATCGCAAAAATCAACAATTGCACGTAAATTCCGGCAAGGGTATATGCCGCCAATGCGTATGCACTGGCGGGATTGTTCTTCAAATCTATGGACGAAAGGGCATAAAGAAAGAAAATCAGCGAAAGGGCAATGGTCACTGCCAGCATGACTGCCGGAAAGACCGGGAAGCCCTTAGAGACGCTGAGTACTGCCAGCCCCATATTGGCGAGGCTCACCCCCGCCGCAATTCCGGCTTGGATCGCTTGCACAATTTGCACCAGCATGGTAATCAGCCAGATAGTGGGCGAGACAATCGCGGTGATGGTTAAAACCCATCTACCGATTTCAACCAGGGTCCCGTTCCCCGTCAGATACCCGGCAACATATAACCCAATCCCTATCACTGCCGTAATAAAGATCCCTGCCATTAACCCTGTGCCGATTAACGCAGACTTCCCAAAACTATAGGTACTGCCATCCCGCAACATGCCCGACCAGATGGTCTGACTGACACTGGTGCCTGCGTATGCCGATTTAAGGGCTTCCAGCGCAATAAAGCCATAATAGCCCCCAATAAAGGTAAGCCCTGTAAGACTGACATCCAACGTAGTTGCTTCATAAGTACTCTCGTCAATATCCTCGGAGCCATCGCTGGGTGCCCATGTCACAATGCCATCCACTTCCGCCAGTGCGGTCAACCCCTGATACAAAATGGTGTAATAATATTGCACCCACAGCCGTTTGCCTTCCACCTCTTCGGCGGCGGTGGTAGTAGTATCCTCCGGTTGGAAAAAAGCATCATTCTGAACCTGGGTATCCAACAATGCCAGATAATCTTCAATGTCGTAGGTGATCCATTCTCCATCCACATAATGATAGGGTTGCCAGTTCATCCCTACCGATGTAACGGGGAGCACGTTGCTTGGGTTAAAGTTGGGTGTGACGACTGAGCCACTGCGACTTGCCGCCGCGTCCGCCAAATTGACTGTACGCGCTGTATGTTCTGAAGTTAAGAGTAAAGTAGGGGCGGTGCGGGTGGTATAGGCGGCAAAGGTGTCGGTCAGGATAGATTGCATATCCCCCGCTACTTCTGCCAATGCCTCGTGTTGATGCTCATATTGTCCGCTAAAGGTCTGCACTGCCACGTAGTTAGTCCCGCTTGACCATCCGTCTACGGCACTTGCCATAGTGGCAATCATTACATCACGCGTGCCATTGCTTTGGCATACCTCGTTCACCAGCGTGTCACAATCGCGCCCCTCCATGAAGGTGGTGCTAAGGTTCCACGAAACATTCCACAGGTGGTCATCCAAGTTGAGGTTGTCGTCTACGGCGGGGTTTTCGTATAACACAGCAAGGTCTGTGCCATGTTCTTCGCTTACCTGCAACCCGCTTAAGGTCCACTCATCTTGATAGATATGGACCACCTTTAACGATTCTTCCCGTTCGCAGGTGTCGGGGTCATCTGCTTCGTTGATACAGCTATCTTGGAGCATTTGCACCAACCAAATCAGGCGGAATTGGTGCGCTTCGCCCCAGGTGGCAACCCCGTTACTCCCTTGTGTGGGGTAATAAAGCATTCGTGCATTAAAGGCAACCGCTTCATCCCCCTGGTTGCTGGTGTCGGTGCCAAGGGGTAGATACGCTACCAAATCGCCCGATGTTTCGTCCACATCTTGCAAATCCACCCCGTAAAGGTCGAGCGCGTCCGCGTCCAGCCATTCGTCTACTCCCACGCCGAGGGCACGGGTGCTTCCGGCATAGGTGCTGTTGACAGGTAGGTTGGCGTAATGCCCTGTGGTGTAGGGCATCGTGATTTCTAATAAGGGGGTAAGGCGTACATCCCCGTTCCCTGCCAGCACATCCGTGCTTTGGGAATCAGGGTCGTCGGTGGTGGTAAAAGTGGTATCAAGTTGGCGTTGAATATGCCCCGCATCGTCCCCTGTGGGCCAATCCAAGACCAACGCCTGATGGGTAATATTTCCGGCAGTTGGGCGGAATTGCAGGGTCAAAATGGAGGGTTGATGGGTCTGTAAATTATTTAATTTCAGCTCCAATGGATTGTCATCGCTATAAACCAAGCCCCCGTTTTGGCTGGGCGATAGGTCGGCATCGTCCACCACCCCATCCTCGTCATTATCACTGTCAAAGAGGTCAGGGCTTCCATCCTGATCAGTATCGGGGCAAACCCCATTGGCGTTATAAGTCGTGGAAAGGGAACTCCACACCGCACACTCATAACCATCGGCAAAACCATCGTAATTACTATCTTCTTCGTTTGGGTTCAAATACCATTGAGTGCCGTTATAAGTAAAGCCCTTGACTTCCAACCAGTCGGAAATCCCATCCCCATCGCTGTCGGCGCGGGCGGGCAGAGTTGCCAATTGATTGACTTCCGTGCCATCCGTAAAGCCATCCCCATCCGTATCAGTGGGGTTGGTTACGCCCTCACAATTCTCGCTGGTGGAAACAGAACTCGGACAGCCGCCCCATACTTCTTCATCCGCATCGCTTAACCCATCGCCATCCGTATCCGTGGTCGTCGTCGTTTGGCGCACAGGCGCGTTCTGACGGCTTTCCAATGCCTCTAAATTATCAAGGGCGGCTTGTAAGGCAGGGGGTACGGGCGCACGCGGGTCCCGTTGCGGATTCCAGTCGGGTTGGGAATTCCGGTTCATTTCTGGCGGCGGATCAT
>CBKYSX010000385.1:0-4785 GCA_966690745.1 uncultured Ardenticatenales bacterium | reverse complement strand
CGTTTCCCCGTTTACCTGTAGCATTGACCCCGGCTCTACCTGTCCGCTTACGCGCAGGGAAGGGTCACGCACGGTTAGTCCGTCTGGTACGCTGGTGAGATTGAGGCGCGGACCCTGCGACCGCAAGGTGATAAGCCGTTCGTTGCGGCTTTCGTTGCCTACCTCGTCCCGTGCGACGATAGTTACCCGGTTTTCCCCTTCATCCAAAACAATATCCAACGCGAAACTGCCCCGTTCGTCTACCACTGCCTCACGCCCGTTCACGGTGACACTCACATCGGGCGGCACGGTTCCGCGCACGGCAATCAAGCTGTTGCTAACAAAAGAATTGGTTTCAATGGGTTCAGTAATTGTCAGCGTTGGGGGTTGGGTGCGTACTGTGACAACGCGTGATACTAACGATTCATTCCCCGCCCCATCCACCGCTCGAATATCCAACGGGTTGATCCCCTCGTTCAACATTCGATTGACACGGAACACCCCGTTGGTATCTACAGGAATCGGGCGCGGGTCGCCACTCACCAATAGGGTTATATTGGGGTCGGTCGTGCCTTCAATCGTGAAATTGGTTTCGCGGGTGGTCAAATCGTCGGGGAAATTCGCCAATTGCAGGCGGGGCGGAGCCGTATCCACTTCTATGGGGATGCTATGTTCGCTTTGGCGGGCGATGCCGTTGGCAGTGACAACCACGCGATATAACCCATCGGGCACAGGTTGTCCGCCATCATCGCGCCCGTCCCATGTTAAGGCATGTTGCCCGTCGGTCTGCCCCTGTTCTTGCATCAAGGTTCGCATCACCATGCCCGCACTATTCAGAACCCGGACAGTGACCGTCCCGTTTTCGCTTAAGGTATAAAAGGCGGCAATATCATCCTGCACCCCATCTCCGTTCGGTGAAAAGGCGGAACGGTCACTGGTCACCGTCACATTTGGCTTTGCCAGCCATTCGCGGGGGAACATCCACGCCACCAATGCGATTACGCCTAACACAACGGCAAACGACACCCAATTAAAATTCAATCGGCTGTCGTTCCCGGCATACGGGCGGGTAGCGCGGACCATCCCACTATTCTGGCGGGTGCGCGGACGGTGACGGGTCTGCATCGGGATTCCTAATCAATTTCCAACATAATCACGCCTTCATCTTCGTCTTCGGGCGGTAAAGTCGGGGTACGCCATCGTCCGGTAGTTGTCACCACGTCCGCTTCAGGGTTGGTTGGAATCAACACCATGCCTTCGCGGGTGCGCCGCCGTGTGTATACGGGGCGCGGTACCCGTTGGGCAACCGGGCGGCGGGTGCGCTCCAGAACGGTGGTGATAAAGACGGCGGCAACAGCAGCAAGCGCGATACCTGCCATGACCCGATTCGCGCTTAAAAAGAGCCAGACCGATTGCTGAGCCAGCCATGCCGGAATCACGAACAACACCACCCACAACATCAAGCCCCCCGTAGCGACTGCCGGTATCACCACAAAACGCGGCTCCCCTTTCACCCAGTGGTAGCGGCGCACTTTCCCGACCAACCACCCGGCAATACCCCACCCCACACTTTGCAACAGATAGAGCAGAAAGGCATTAGTTCCCACAATAAAGGGCGCACCCACCATCTGCAAAATCTCTAATGACGAAGCGGGTTGGGTGCGGGAGGCAATGCCTTCCCACGTCACGCCTACCCCATGTAAGAGAGCCAAGTCAGTAGGTAGATCGGCTAATCCCGCCACCAGTTTCAGCCATATCGCACTGCCCACGCCAACTCCGAATCCGGCGGCGGGTCCTACTACCAACCCCGCCACCAATGGGGCAAACCCCAACAGATGCCATTCTGCCAGCAACGGCGCACTTGCCGCCACCAGCACCAATGGTAACTGTTCAATCATCCATCGGCGCGGCAATAATGCCACTGCAACAAAGAGCGTCATCAAATAAGGAGACAAATTCCATAGCGGTACTAGCACCACCGCCACCGCCGCATAATAGCCCCATGCCCGATTCTGAACCCCCAACGCTACAATCGCCAACGCTATCACAATATGCAATTCAATTCCAAATACCCCGCTCATCTGCCAAATCCGAAAGACCCCCAATGCTAAAAAGCCTGCCACCAGCAGACTATCAATCAACGGGCGATGCCGTTGGTATCCTTTAATTGAATCACTTACAGCCATTGGTTGTTGCGTAGTGCGTGGTACGTGGTGCATGATATCGCCTCATGCCCCGTTTACCATGCAACACAGCCCTTTGTGTTTCGTCTATTTTATGCCACCCGTTCCCCCGCCCTAAAGGGACTTCACTACGTGCATGTGCGTTGCACACTATCTAACATCTGCTTGCTCAGTTGCATCGATTTTCCCCCTCTTGGGAGGGGGTTAGGGGGTGGGTCGCTGTATTCCCCCCTAAGGAGTACTCCTGTGTCTGAACTGTCATACAAGTTTGCCGTTCTTTGTGCCCTCTGTGTTATGCTGTTCCCGCCGCAATCTCCCAGAACTGCGCTTCCCCCGCCCCGGCAGGGCGGGCATGTTCCTTTGCCCATTTGCGCAGAGTTTCAACCTCTTTTTTCATCGTTTCGGAAAGCGGCACGGTTTGGGTAATTACCCGTACCAGATCCAGCATTTCCACATCGCGCCGTTCATCAAAGGCATCATAGAGCGCGGCAATCAGGACCTGTTCGATTTCTGCCCCGCTAAAACCCTGCGTTTCCGCCGCCAATCGTTTTAAGTCAAATGTGTTTACGTTCCGTTTCCGTTTCTGCAAATGAATCGTCCAAATTTCCCGCCGTTCGGCTTCATTGGGCAAGTCCACAAAAAATATCTCGTCAAAACGACCCTTTCGCAACAATTCGGGCGGAAGTTGCCGCACTTCATTGCTGGTAGCAACCACGAAAACGGGACTCTGTTTTTCCTGCATCCATGTCAGGAACGTTGCCAGTACCCGTGCCGCTGTCCCGCCATCGCTCCGCCCCGATGAGGCACTGCCCGCCAACCCTTTTTCCAATTCGTCCAGCCATAAAACGCATGGGGCAACACTTTCGGCTACCTTCATCGCCTGGCGCATATTGGCTTCGCTGGCACCAACCATCTCCCCGAACACGCGCCCCATATCCAACCGTAGAAGGGGCAAATGCCATTGCCGCGCTACGGCTTTTGCCATCAAACTTTTGCCGCCACCCTGTACCCCCAGCAAGAGCAAACCTTTGGGCGTGGGCAAGCCAAAACGTTTCGCCGCTTCGCCAAACGCCGCACCCCGTTTCCGCAACCATTCTTTTAATTCTGCCATTCCCCCGATGTCAGTGAAGGCTTCGGGGGCAACAAAATATTCTAAGGCGGTGGCTTTCCGCAATAAATGTTTCTTTTCTTCCAAAATGACATCTACATCCAATGTTTTGTGTAGAACCAAGCTCTTGGCAAAGGCATTTTCGGCTTCGGTACAGGTCAACCCCTGCGCCGCCCGTACCAATCGTGCCTTTACCTCGTCATCCAACCCATCTACCTCTGCCGCTACACTGCGTTGCCGCGCCGAGCGAATGACCCGCTCCAACGCCCCGTACAGTTCGTCGGCAGTCGGGCGCGAATAATCCAGCAGGGTAATATCCTTCTCCAAATCAGATGGAATCACCACCACCGGCGACAGCAAGACCATCGTTTTGCGGCTTTCTTTCAGGGCATTAACAACATCCCGCAAGCGGCGAATGACCAACGCCCGTTCCGCGTCTAAGGGTTGGCGCGTATCATCCATATATGAATGAAAATCTTTCAATACAAAAATCGCGTTTTCGTCAGAATCGGCAATCCAATCCAAAATGACCAACGGGTCTTGCATTTTGGCATCTACAATGACGGCTTTGCTTCCTGCCCAATCCTGCAATCCTTCCGTCACCGTCCATCCGAACAGCCGTTTGCTCCGGTGCGCCGCCACCTGCCTCAACAATGACTCGACCCTCTGCTCTTCCGCCGAGAGGATGTAGAGTAGAGGGTATTTCGCCCGTATCAGGGTTTCGAGTTCGCGCACCTTGTCCATTGGAAATGCCATTCTTACCAAATTTGAGCTGATATTTGGTACAAGATATTGTAGCAAAAGTGTATCAGATTCCTATTAGTAGTGCAAGCCTAAACAGGCATAAAAGCGGGTCAGTTTTTATTGACGGAGGTACTATTCATGTCCACATCAAGACTTTTTGATGTTTATTTCGCGCTGGATTTTAGTGCGAAGAGTCAACCCGGCACGGTTCGCGAACGCGCCGATGCCCTCTGGTTGGCAGAATTGGTTATGGAAGGTGGAGATACGCCTGTTAATTCAGGGGAACGCTATTTCCGCACCCGCCACGCACTTTACGCCCATTTACATGCACGTCTACAAGCACATTTAGAACAAGGGCAACGGGTTTTTCTGGGGGTGGATTTTGCGTTGGGGTATCCGCAGGGGTTTGCCAATATGTTGGGAATTGCGGAGGAGGTTCCGCCATGGTCGGGCATTTGGCAACTGCTATCAAGCTTGATTGAAGATTATCCGAACAATCGCAACAATCGTTTTGCGGTTGCCGCCATGCTCAATGCCCGCTTGAATGCACCCACTCCGGGACCGTTCTGGGGTACACCTATCTCTCGACAAACGCCTCACTTTCGGATGACGGCTCCCTCCTACCCTTTTGTGATAAGTAACTCGCAAATACTGCCTCGTCTGCGTTATACGGAACAAATTGCCCGTTCCGCCCAGGAAACATGGAAATTATTCGGCGCGGGGTCGGTCGGCAGTCAAACATTGTTGGGGATTCCTTTTGTGCATCGGTTG
>CBKYSX010000384.1:0-4804 GCA_966690745.1 uncultured Ardenticatenales bacterium | reverse complement strand
CCGCCCCGTTGGAAATGGTCAATCGCGGTGGACGCAATAAATTCATCCCCGCTCAATTGGTATTCCGTATCCCGAAAGTAACTCGCGTATAGCCGTTCGGGACGGTTCAAATCCCGTAGCGGTTCCCAGTTATAGATAAAGGTGGAGCGTTTGTTATACAGCCGCAAATGGTCTACCAAGCCCACCACCGGACGCGCCATCGGATGCCAGACATTTTCGACAATGCCGTGCCGTTCGGGGGGAACGCTATGAAAAATGGAAGTGTGGCAGGGAAGCGTAATCGAAGGCATGACCGAGCGGGCGGTAAGCGTAGAAGCCCCTTTTTCCATAAATCGTACCAGGTGGGGGGTAAGCTCGAGCGAAATCGCATCGGGGCGCAACCCATCCAGCATGATAAATACCGTTTGCATAGGATATACCTTTGAGGTGAAGGTTGTGGCGGTTGGGTGAATGGTGGGTAGGGTTATAAAGCGGCAATGCAAGATTGGCAAGCCGTACAGGTAGGGTCGGGAATTGACGGAAGTTCCCTACTTCCGAGATAATCATAGAAGTTTCCCTATTGAGAATACAGGTATGACCGATCAACCCTCCCTTGTCACCGTTCCCACCACTGACCGTTTTTCCATCGCCCGCATTTTTGCCTTCCTCCGTGAAAGAACCGCCCATTTCTTCCGGGAACATTGGGAAAGCATATCAGTTGACCTTGCAACCTTTCCCCCCTTGTTGCGCCTGTTGGTTCGGGTGGGCTATGTCAGCATTTTTCTGCTGTTGCTTGCCACCCTGATTCACGAATTCGTGGGGGCTTCCTTTCCGCAGGTGGCAACCACCTTTAATTCTCTGACCGAAAACCAGGGTATTACCGGGCGAATTCCGATTCCGGTGCTCTGGATAAGTACGATTGCCTATGTGGTGGGCTGGGCGTTTTTGTTGACCGGAGCCACCGGAACCCGCCGCCGCGTTTTTCTTCCCATCTGGGCATTTTATATGATTACCTGGGTAAACACCCAGCCGGAGCCGGATGAAATCAGCTCCATGTTGTGCTGTGGGGGTTTCGTTATCGCCTTGCTTGCCGGAATCGTTTATACGCTTACCTCTCGCCATCCTTTCTGGCGGCGGTATTCGATATTGGAATTTGGCGGATGGTTTTTGTTAGTATCGTTCCAAATGACGCTCTTATTGCTGGGCAATTCCCCGGAAGAAATAGTGGGCGATTTGGATCAGATTTTTGCGGGGCGAATTTCCGTTTTTATGGGGATTCCCTTCAGTGCTATGGGGATATTCTATGTCACGATTCCCTTCTGGATTCTGCTGGGGATTGATGCCAGCAACGGGGTCGCCGATTTAAGCAAAGCGTTGGTAAATAGTTTGCGTCAAGGCTTGTCGGCGCAATGGTTACGAATTGCTACCTTGCCCATTCTGATCGGATTGACCCTCTTTCTTTTTATTTTGTTTATCCTCGATCTTCCCGTCTTTTTCACCTTTCTGGGGGTTATGCCGCTTGTCATCGGAGTTGCCCTTGTTTTGGTTCTGATACGGAAATGGCAGAATCGCACGGCGTTCATTCTGTTATGGCTGGGCATTACCGCCGCGCTCTATCATCTCTTTCTGGGTTTTGCCCTGTATGGCTCCGATTTGGGCGCAATTGTGTATGAGGCGTTATTGCCGCCGGGCTTCCTGTTCGTCACCTTTCTCTCGCTGGATGTCCTTACCTTTGGCAAACGTTTCGCTCAAGAGGATGGGGTCATTTTGCCCCGCTCGGCGCGGTTGCTCATGTATTTCGGGGTGGCATTGCTCTTTGGCGCGGCGACCCTGTTCCGCTTAAATATCCGTTTAGCGGATGGAACAACCGACCCTTCCTTCAGTGAAGTGGCAAATGCTTTTGGCTTTGTTGCCTTTCTGGGGGTCGGACCCTTTCTATTGTTGTGGAACACATGGCGGCATCGTGCCGAACTTTTTGAAGGGGTAGCGGAGGCACAGCCGCAAGTACCGCTATCCTAAAAGCGTCTACAGGATAGCGGCATTCATCTCTCATCTTACACATACCGCATGGCGGTATGGCAACGGGCGGAAGAAAAATGGGCGAACGAAACATGTTACAGGCGGGGTTGGCGGGCGGACGGGCGTGGCTGGCAGAGAACTGGCGCAACACCGTCATAGATGTCAATCAATTGCCGCGCCAACTACGCTGGCTCACGATTGCCGGGTATGGCATCGTAGCGGTGTTATTGGTGTTGGTGATTGTGCTGGAACTCATCGGCGCGGGGTTGCCGCAAGTGGTCTTCGCGGTACGCGCCTTTGAGGGTGAAGAGATTACCGGGCGGGTTCCCTATCTGGTGTTGGGGCTGTTCGGGGTCTGTAATGCGCTGGGGTGGGCGTTTATTCTGACGGGAGCAAGTGATTGCCGCCGCCGCGTTTTTATTCCGGTGGTCACGGTATTCGTGTTGCAATGGCTGATTACCATTTCCAATGTCGAATCCGAAGACCGCTTTTTCTCTCTGATAGATATGCCTCTGTTCTGCCTTGTTTTACTATTCCTTTTGCTCTTTCTCTTTACCCGCCGCCTTGCCATCTGGTCCCGTTACCCTCTGATTGAGTTTGGCTTTTGGGTTATGGTGATGGGCATGCATATGCTGATGGTGGGGCTGTCGGGGGAATCATGGGCGGGCACGGCGGATAGTCTGTTAACGGTGGTCACGGGGTTGGTGTTGGTTGCCGCGCCTTTCTGGTTCTGGCTGGGGATAGATGCCGCCGATGCGGTCAAAGAATACGCCTATTCCGCCACCCACCGTTTGCAATTGTCACTTACCCCGACCCAAATCCGCAAGGTTGTTCCGGCGTTGATGGCAGTGTTGGTGGTGGCGGGGGTCGCATTGGTGCTAATCAACCTACCCTATCTGGTGGTGGCCGTTCTCGTATTGCCTTGCCTCCTGATTGTGTCGCTCTTACTATTCGTCATGCGGCGGTGGACGACAACGGCGGCAGTGCGCCTGTTCTGGGTAACGATTGTGGTTGCCATTTATAGTGTCTTTGTCATTCTGGCGATTGAAGGCTCGGACATCAACGAAGTGGTGTTGGGAACGGCGGGGTTGATTCCCGCCCCGGTTATTTTTACCGTGCTTCTGCTCTATGATGTGATGACCTTCGGCACCCGCGCCGCCAGTCAGGATACGCCCATCATGCCCCTGAGTGGACGCTTATTGATGTATCTGGGGGTGGTCATGCTTACGGTAGGCTTTACGGTCGTGATGTTTAATGTGCGAGCGGCGGGGTCGAACGAATTGGTGGGCGGATTTAAGAGTATTATTGAAACCACTATTTTGCTCAGCCTGGTGGTGTTGGGTCCGCTTTATCTGATACGGGTCTTCTGGCAGAGCCGCCACGATATGGTGGTGAAGCGAGCAGAATCTTTAGTTTCAACATCGGAAGAACCACCGATTGCAACGTAGGGTTTTCTACCATAAGACGAAGGTTCAACAGTATGGCTGTGAACGGTTATAATTTCCGTAACCTTCCTACAGGGTTAAGTCGTTTACGGATGATGAAATGTGGAATACTATGGATATAAAATCGCTCAATACCCTTGAGCTTCCCAAAATTTTAGAACGGTTGGCGAGCCATTGTGCCTTTTCCGCCAGCAAAGAACTGGCGTTGGCACTGACTCCCTCGCCCGACCATGACGAGGTAGTCACCCGTCTACGCCGCACCAGCGAAGCCCGCCACCTGATTAGCAGTAAAGCCAATGCGCGGGTGGGTGGGGCGCGGGATGTGCGCGGCGCGGCATTTAACGCGACCAAAGGGGCAGTCTTAGACCCCTCGACTCTGCTGGACATTCGCCAGACCCTGATTAGCGGGCGCACCCTGCAACGGATTATTGTGCGGGCGCAGGAACAATATCCCCTGCTGGCAGACCTTGCGCGGCAAATTGAGCCGGGGGACGCACTCATTGATGCGATTGCACAGGCAATTGATGAAGATGGCAAAGTGAAAGATGAAGCCAGCCCCGCCCTGCGCCGGATTCGGCGGGAATTGGATGCCGCCCATTCGCGCCTGTTGGAACGGCTGAATCGGATTGTGGCGAACCCTGACAACGCCAAATTCCTGCAAGAAGCAATTGTGACGCAACGGCAGGGACGGTACGTGATTCCGATTAAGGTGGAATCGCGGGGGCGGATTCCGGGCGTGGTGCATGACCAATCCTCATCGGGCGCAACCATTTTTGTCGAACCGTTGGCAACACTGGAACTCAACAATGCGTGGCGCGAATTGGAATTGGAAGAACAGCGCGAAATCGAACGGATTTTGCGCGAACTGTCCGGTATGGTTGCCGATTCCGCCGATGATATTGAAGCCACCGTGGGCGCACTTGCCGCATTGGATTTGGAATTTGGTAAAGCCGAATATTCCTTCGCTCTCCGCGCCAACGAACCGGTGATTACCGACGTGCTGGAACGGGAAAGCCGGGACCAACCTTATGTCCACCTGATGCGGGCGCGTCACCCCTTGCTGAATGCAGAAACGGTGGTTCCTACCGATATTTTTATCGGTCCTGATTATCACCTGCTGGTGATTACGGGTCCGAATACCGGAGGAAAAACGGTTACTCTCAAAAATGTGGGCTTGATGGCGGCGATGGCGCAATGCGGTTTACATATTCCGGCGGGGGATGGCTCCCGCTTGCCCGTCTTCGACAATATCTTTGCCGATATCGGCGATGAGCAATCTATTGAGCAAAGCCTTTCGACCTTCTCCAGCCATTTGCGGAACATCACCCGCATTTTGGATGGCGCGACCAACCATTCGTTGG
>CBKYSX010000383.1:0-4841 GCA_966690745.1 uncultured Ardenticatenales bacterium | reverse complement strand
CACTACCCGCTCCTATCAAAAAAGCCATGAATCTGTACAGATTCATGGCTTTTTGTATGGTTTTGGCATATTTTAGTCAACAACGCCCTGTTTTTATTAAGATTTCCCCACCTTCGCCATACTATCGCGCACTGCGTTCAATTCGTCCTCGTTGATGGTATGCCCCATATTGGGGTAGAGCCGTGCGTCTACTTCTGCACCTAAGCCGCGAAAAACCTCAACACTTTCCAATACCCGCTCTTTCGGGATATGAAAATCCACATCGCTACAACCCATGAAGATGGGTGTGCCATCTAATGACCCTGAGTAGTCGCGGGGTGTCCCATCAGGACCAATCAGCCCGCCACTGAGGGCGAACAATGCCCCGTATCGTCTGGCGTTCCGCGCCATAAATTCGGAGGCAAGGCAGGCTCCCTGCGAGAAGCCCAGCAACATGATTTGTTCACTGCGGAAACCTGCCCCTTCAACCTGAGTGATCAATGCGCCCACGATTCCGAGGGCTGAGGACAAAAAAGGTTCGTTTTGAGCAATCGGCGCAAGGAAGCTATAGGGATACCATGTACCCCCTGCGGCTTGCGGGGCTAGATAGGTCACATCATCCCGCTCTAACTCAGTGGTGAGCGATAGAATATCCCGCGCCGATGCGCCGCGCCCGTGTATCAGAATCATCACCGCATTGGCGGATTCTAAGGGTGCGCCGGTTTGCAAAACGGGTTGCCCCGCATGAGGATGGGTTGCCATAAGGGAGAATTGGGAATTGGCTATTGAGAAAATACTCTCCAATTCCCTCGTTTAGAGTGTTAAGGGTTGCAAGTGGCGGGTAATGGTTGCCCGTTCTTTTTCCAGCCACGATGGTAATTTGAGCGCAGTACCAAGGTCTTCCAGGGTTTCGTCGGCGGTAAAGCCGGGACCGAGGGTTGCCAATTCGACGATATGTCCGTCCGGGTCATTGGTATAAATACTCTTGAAATAAACGCGATCCATGACAGGCGACACCCGCAGACCGGCTTCTAGCAATTTTTCGCGCCATTCGAGCTGGGCGGCTTCATCCGGCACGGCAAGAGCAAAATGGTGGGTTTGCCCCGTCCCGATTCTTGTCCGCCGCACTTTGTTGGGGTCACGCTCAAAATAGGTAATCAGGGTTCCCGGTTTGCCTTCGCCCGCCCCCCAATACCAGTGTGCAGAGGTAGGATCGTCGAAATTAGAGGTCATTTTGACACGGCGCATTCCCAATAATTCCCCGAAAAAGGCATGGGTACGCTGAATATCAGAGCCAATGGCGGTAATATGGTGTAGCCCCTGCGACAATGCCATGTCGGGCGTAATGGCAGGAATCAGCTCTTGCCATGTCGTGGCTTTGATGCGTTCCTCATCCCGATTATTAACCATCATTTCCGTGGGGGGCGCACGAAACTCCGTGCCAATCCGGTCGGGGTCTTCATCTACTGCCCACCCCGGTCCGTTGGTGGCGATTTCAATAATGGCACCGTCGGGGTCGCGGAAATAGATAGAGGTGAAGTAGTGGCGATCCAGAGGACCATCTATCTCGATTCCCAGGTCGGTGAGCCGCCGTTTCCACATTAATAAACCATCGTAATCAGAGACTTGAAGGGCAAAATGGTGGGTGCCGCCAATCCCCCAATAGCCTTTCGGGGCGGCACTCCATTCAAAAAAAGTGATGGCGGTGCCGGGTTGTCCGCTATGATTGCCAAAGTAAAGATGGTAACTGCCGGGGTCATCAAAATTCACGGTTTGTTTGACCAGACGCATACCCAACACTTGCGTATAAAAATCTACGGTTTTTTGCGCGTTACGACATACCAACGTGATATGATGCAACCCCAGAATGCTCATAGCGACTCCTATGGAGGGTTATGGGAATAACGTAAAGTGTACCCGACCGCTATTAAAAGTGCAAGCCCGATAGTTAGCCGTCTAACTATTCGTAAAGACCGGCACTTTTAATACCACCGAAGGCAAATATTACCCTATGATTTTGTTCCTATCACTATTGATTTGTACAACATTTGGTACAAAACTCAGTTAATATCTATTGACATGATTGGTATAAAATTGTAAAGTAGTAGCAGGTGTAAAAGATAGTTTTGAGGAACTCTCACCATGATCCGGCTACCTTACCGATTTATTCTGCTCCTGTTGGGGCTTGTTTTCACCTTTGCGCTGGTGTCGCCGACCCACGCCCAGGGCAATACTTATACTGTAAAAACAGGGGACACCCTGACAGCGATTGCGGCGCAATTTAGCACTACCCCCGAACAAATCATGGCATGGAACGGATTGAGTTCCGATATGATTTACATCGGGCAGGTGTTGCGAATCGGGGGAAGCCCTGCTCCGGCGGGCAGTGCAGGGAGCCATACCGTTCAAGCCGGAGAAACGCTTTTTAGCATTGCGGTACGGTACAACACCTCGGTAGCTACCATCAAAATGTGGAACGGTTTAACCAGCGATATTATTTACACGGGGCAAGTGTTGCGAGTATCCGGGGCGACGGTCCCCGCCCCGGTGGCTCCGCCGACCAGCGGCACACGCCATACCGTGATGGTAGGCGATACGTTGACGGGGATTGCCTTCCGCTATAACACCACGGTAGATGCCATTAAACGGGCGAACGGGTTAATCACCGATTTTATCTATGTCGGGCAGACTCTTGTCGTTCCCGGGACGGCTGGCAACCCCACCGCTCCGCTTGCCCCGCAACCGCCTGTCTATTACTTTGTGCAAACGGGGGATAGTCTGGGCAGAATTGCCGAGGTACATGGGGTGAGTGTGGGGGCATTGGCACAACTCAACAATCTGAAAGTAACGGATTGGGTATTTACGGGGCAACGGCTGTTGATTCCGAGTGGAATCTATACTCCCGCCGCCCCAGCCGCGCCCCCGACGCGCCCAAACCCTGCCCCCAACCCCACTGCCACGGCACGACCGCAACCAACACGCACTCCCGTTCCAGCCGCGCCGTATGTACCGCCTGCAACACCCGTACCCCCCGCCAATACCGCCCCGGTGGTGACGCGCGTGTGGGTGGCGGAAATTACGGAAAATAACTGTACCACTAGAGATACGTTGGAAGTGCGCTCGGTGGTGCGGATTACGGTAGAAGGCAGAGTCGGGCAGGGGGTTGACCTCTACGCCAAACCGAAAATTCCTGCGAATTATCTGACCTTTGTGGTAAGCGGAACGAAGCCGGAATTGGGTCCGTATGGCGCAGAAATCGCGCCCTTGCGGGCGGGGAATTATATCCTTTCCGCGCCGGGATTGGCAGATATTGGATTCTACGTAGATGGAGCCTGTTCAATCAGTGTCAACTTTAAGCAAGTAGAACGATAGAAATAGGGCAAACAAAAAACGGCGCGGGATTCCGCGCCGTTTTTTGTTTGGATTAGAAGATTCACTCTCCAAGCGAGAAATGAAGGTTAAAAATAATTCCCACAGAGAATTATTTTTAACCTTCAACAATGCAATGCTTACGCCTTTAATCCCAATTTTGCCATTTCGTAGGCAAGGGTGGTCATTAACCCTTCCCGCAGAGAGCGGGGGTTGTATCCCAATTGTTGCCGCGCCTTGCGGTTATCGCCAATATAGGAAACCCCGCCACTGGAACGCAAGACTTCACTGCGATAGGTTTCGGGCAAGGTGAATACCTTTTCCATTACGCCGGATAGTGCCGCCGTTGCTTTTATCATTGCCCCCGGCAAGCGGATACGGCTGGCGGGAATCCCGGTAATGGTTTGCGCCGTATCCAATGCCTCCGCAATGGTATGCACGGGACCCGCAATAATGTAACTTTCCCCGGTGTTGCCCTTCTCCATCGCTAAAATATGTGCCTGTGCCACATCTTCGACGTGCGCCCAGCAATAGGTGGCGGTAGGAATGAGGGGGAAACGGCGTTGCAGATAATCGCGGAAGGTGCCGCCGATGTTGCTGGGGTCATCAGGACCGTAGACGACCCCCGGCATAACGGTGACTAAAGGTAGACCTGCCTTGACCATCGGTTCGGCAACCTGCCAATGCGCCAACCACTTGGTACGGTCATATTCCGTCAGGTGGGGACCGTTATAACGATAGGATTCGTCTACCAGTTTGCCTTTGGTGTCGGAATTAATCGCAACAGTACTGGTGTAGACTCCCTTCGCAATGTTTAGCTCGCGCATGAGCTCCAGCGTATTGCGGGTTCCCTCCACGTTAATGGCATACCCTTGTTCTTTTTCCTTTCCCAATGCACCTAATTTGTACCATCCGGCAATATGGAAGACCCCATCTACGCCCGTCATGGGGTCGCGCATACTGTCTTTATCGGTGATGTCGCCCTGCGCCAGCCTCACACCTAATGCCGCCAGCTCTCTAGCTTTGGCAGGGTTGCGTACCAATGCGATAACTTCATGTCCTGCTTCACGTAATTGCCGCGCCAGCACTCCGCCAATAAAACCGGTTGCCCCTGTCACAAAATAATTCATGGGCTTTGCTCCTCGTTCGGGAAATACGCCACTCTGTGGGGTAGTTGCGCCCGGAAGGCATCCAGATTTGCCCGCATCTGTTCCGCTTCGGCGGGAGATGTCGCGTAAAAAGTAACGGTGGGGGAAGCGGCAACAGTGTTATCGGGAATGGTCCAATAGCCGATGGTTTGCCAATGGTCGGGGGGAGCAACATGGGACCCCGGCGGGAACCATTTGTCATAGAGAATCGCAATCGTTACCCCGTGCGCCTGTGCTACGCGGTCTATATCGGCGGTAACAAATTGCCCATCCCGCGATTCTTCTGCCACTTCAAGGCTTCCCAAGCCGATCAAATCCAGACAGCGAATATCGGCGAAATAGTTA
>CBKYSX010000382.1:0-4845 GCA_966690745.1 uncultured Ardenticatenales bacterium | reverse complement strand
ATCGAAGTCCGGTGATGGTCGGTAGAGCGATCTGACAGAATCTACGAAATCTACAGAATCTACCCGAAACTTAACCCCCCTTCCAATAGAATTCGTCATCTTCTAGGGTTAGAGATACGATGTATCGTATCCACTATCATCACCAGAGCGGTGTTATTGTTTTAAGGGCACCATGAACCTACCACCTGTAGTTTCCGACTATTTTGAGGGGTGGAATCGGCACGAGCCGGAAGCAATTGTTGACTGTTTTACAGAAACAGGGTTGTACCACGATCCGTATGTACCAGATGGAATCGGCGGGGAGGCGTTACAGCAGTATACGCAAGGGGTATTTGCGTCCATGGCTACTCTGCGATTTGAGATCGTTGCCGTTTATAGTGCGCTAAATGCCATTATCGTTGAATGGCTGATGGTTGCCGAGCCAGGGGTGCGGGTTCAGGGGGTGGATATTTTTACAATTGAAGGTAGCCACATCAGTAAGGTACAGGGATATTACGACCGCAAGACGTTTGAAATGCAACAAAGATAGGAGGTACGCAGTTTAAACAAGAACTGAGGGTGAAAACACCTAGACCCTCAAGATTCTATAGGCTTGATTGAGGTGGCAATCGCACTAAATACTCGTTCCAAATGACGTTTGGTTTCTGCTTCTGCCCGTTCGCCATCCCGCGCCACACAGGCTTCGTATATCCGGCGATGGTCGTTCCAAGCCTCTTCTTTTTGCCCTGCCATATCCAGATATACCCGGTTGTAGGGCGCGATTTTGTTTCGCAATTTCTGAATCAAATCAACCATTACGGGTTGCTCAGCCGCTTCATAAATAGTGGTATGAAAAATATTGTTTAATTCAAGCACCCGTTCGGTATCGCCGGAACCCTGCGCCTCCACAATCATGTTATCTAACTGTGCCAACCGTGCATCATCCATCTGCGGGGCGGCGCGGCGGGCGGCACTCCCTTCCAATAAAATCCGGATATGTAATAACTCTTGCAATTCGGCGGCGGAACGTTCGATGACGACAACCCCGCGATGGGGGTAGCTGATAACCAGTTCTTCGGCGGCGAGGGTACGCAATGCCTCCCGCACCGGACTACGGCTGACCCCCAATTCACCCGCTAAATCTTCCTGATTCAATTTATCCCCCGGACGAAAACGCCCCCGTAAGATGGCGCGGCGAATGGCATCCGTCACCAATTCTTCACGGGTTTTGAGGTTGTCACTATTGAGCGCAAACAATCCGAGAGACATAGTGGTTATTCAGGGTGAAGGATTAGACAACAATTGCGCTTCCAAGTGTACAGGATTCTATTTTAGTGACAATGGGCGCAGTTGGAACAAGGGTAAAAGTGTGTTGTATATCGCTTGACAATTACCCGTACGGTCTGTATGATTCGATAAATTGTATACAATATACAATATACAAAAATATTAATCGAGTTCAATGAGCAGTATCCAGCCATTCCAATACAGTTTCCATGCTCAGGAGGTCGTGTTTGGAGCGGGGATACTGGCACAACTACAAAAAACGTTGGCGGCATATCCCTGGCAGAGGTTTATGCTGTGTACTTCCCCCCATCTGGTACAAAACGGACAGCTTCGCCGCGTTCAAAGCCTTTTGGGTGATCGCCTGGTTACCATGTTTGCGGAAACAGAGGCGCATGTGCCGCAGTCGCAGGTGGAGGCATCCCTCGCCCTCGCCCACCAACATCAGGTAGATGCCGTGATCGGCATTGGAGGTGGTAGTGCTATCGGGTTGGCAAAAGCAGTTGCTTATGAACGTACCGCTCAACGTCTAGGAAATGATTCTGACGAAATCGCCTCGCGGGGTGTAGGTCGTTCCATCCCTACTATTGCTATTCCCACGACCTATGCCGGGTCCGAAATGACCCCGATTTTCGGGGTGACACGCCCCCAAGAGGATGGCACTTCCCGCAAAGTCACCATTAACCATCCGACGATTGTGCCGAAGGTGGTGATTTATGACCCGGAACTGACCGTAGATTTGCCGCCGGAACTAACCGCCACAACAGGCATTAACGCCCTCGCTCATTGCATTGAAGCCATTTATTCCATCACCCACAACCCCATGTCCACTGCCTCGGCGTTGTTGGGGATTCGTTATCTTAAAGAATATCTCGTTCAGTCATTCCAAGAGCCAAACAATGTTGATGCAAGAAGCGGGATGTTGATCGGGGCACACATGGCGGGCAAATCGCTGGCATCGGTGGAAATCGGGGTACATCATGGAACCTGCCATGTGTTGGGAGGAACGGCAGGAGTCCCACATGGGATTGCCAATTGTATTATTCTGCCCCATGCGATTCGATTTAATGCAGATACTGTTGGCGAACTGATTGCCCTTGCAGGGGAATCATTGGGTATCGAACGGGGAAATCGCACAGACCAACAGATGTCAGAAGCAACGGCACAGGCAATTCATGATCTCATCGCTGAATTCGGGGTTCCGCAACGTCTGCGGGATGCAAATGTGCCGGAATCGTTGTTGCCAACCCTGGCGGAAACGATGCTCAAAAGCAAAGCCGTTCAGAACAATCCTAAACCGGTGAAGAATGTCGAAACCGCTATGACGATTTTACAAGCGGCGTGGTAAAGCAGATTTGGGCTTCAAGGGCGTATCTCCCCATACGATAGAGAGGCAAGGCGGTATGAACGCATTACGTTTTACCGAAATTTACCAGCGTAAGCAGGCAAAGTCACGGCAGTTTCCTCCCCTTCCCTCTCTCCCTTTTTCATTCGCAGGATGTCAATACAAAGCAGTATTACAGGAGGCAAGTACCATGGCGGTAACAGATGTGATCAAGGGGTTCCATCATATCACGGTTGGTGTCGGCGGAGCGCAGGAAGATATTGATTTCACCACCAAAGTACTGGGTCTGCGGATGATCAAGCAGACCGTCCTGTTTGATGGGGCTTCCAGTATTTACCACCTCTATTACGGAAACGGGGATGCTGATGTTGGTTCAGTCTGGACCACCTTCCCCTTCAAACAAGCGGGATTGTTCGGGCGCACCGGTACGGGGCAAATCAAAACCACAGGGTTTTCGGTTCCTTCTACCTCCCTTAATTTTTGGGCGGAACATCTGGATGCCAACGGGGTCAAACACAGCGAGATTCAAGAACGATTTGGCGAACGGTTTATCGAATTTGAACATCCCTCCGGGCTGTCGCTGGCGGTGGTGGGCTGTGATGATGATCCCCGCACAGCATGGGGACACGCCGTTCCCGCCGAACATGGGATTCGCGGTTTCTATAACGTGACAATTGCCTGCCGCGATTTAGAAGAGCAAGAATTTTTCCTGGGCACGGTGATGAACTTTACACGGGTGGGGCAAGAAGGTCCTGTTACCCGGTATCGAATGGGCGATGGGGGCTATAACCGCATTATTGACCTGTATCATATGCCCGATACCAAACAGGGTAGCTGGGGATTTGCAGTCGGTATTCCCCACCACTACGCGCTGGCAGTAGAAGATGATGAAGAAAACGGGACGATTAAAGCCTATGTTGAAGGCTTTGGTTTCACGGATGTCTCTGAAATCAAAGACCGCAATTATTTCCACTCGACGTATACCCGCACCCCTGCCGGAGTAGTACAAGAAGTGGCTACATCAAATATCGGCTTTGCCATTGACGAACCGGCGGATCGCCTGGGCGAACAATTACTTCTACCCCCGTGGTTTGAAGAACGCCGCGCCGAAATCGTTGCCCAACTGGAGCCGATTACCGTTCCTGATTATTTGCGGGTACGCTAGTCCCCGTCGTTTTTTTCCTGATCTCCCCCGTCCGTACGTGGCTCTCATTCTGCGTCACGGTTCAAGCGGACGGGGCAGGTTGGTGACACCAACTTGTGAACCCCCACCTTCAACAACCCTTACTCCAACAGGGCACACCCCTTAAGGATGACAACCCTGTTATCCTTGGCTTGCATGGGCGCAACCAAACACCAGATGTCATCATTGATATTGTGGAACGGATGGGGTGGAAGCATGCAACCTTATTCGCCCCCAATGCCTATAATCAATCATGGTATCCGGCACGGTTTATGGAGCCGATAGAGCAAAATGAACCCTACCTTACCTATGCGCTGGAAGCATTAGATGAACGCATCAACATGCTTCAGCAACAGGGTATTCACAAAGAGCGATTGCTATTGATGGGCTTTTCACAAGGAGCGTGTCTCATCGCGCAGTATCTAATGAAAAACCCCGCGAAATATAGAGGAATCGCCATTTTTACAGGGGGTGTTATCGGTCCGCCGGATACCCGATGGGATATCAAAGGCTCCTTAGATGGTACGCCAACTCTGATTACATCCTGCGATACTGACGAGTGGGTTCCTATCGGGCGGGTTCATGAAACCATCACCCTCTTCCGGGCAATGAATGCAAACATTACGACGAAAATCTATCAAGGACGCGACCATTTGGTCTGTGATGATGAAATTAATCTCACAAGGCTGGTTTTTCAATAATTCTCATGAAACACGTTCCCCAAATTACCCCATCCCAAGCCGCCGCTCTGGTTAAAAGTGGAGATACCCTCATGGCGGGGGGCTTCGGCATGACGGGCAACCCTATCCATTTGCTTCATGCCCTTGCGGAAACGGACATCCATAGCCTGACCTACATCGGGAATAACGTGGGCGAAGCGGGGTTGGGTGGGGGACGATTGTTGCGAAACGGGCAACTTAAAAAAGCCATCGGTTCTTTTTTTACCAGCAACCCCGAAGCCGTATCAGCTGCGCAACAGGGCAAGTTGGAAGTGCAGTTGATTCCGCAAGGGTCATTGGCAGAGGCAATCCGAGCAGGGGGCGCGGGGATTGGC
>CBKYSX010000381.1:0-4851 GCA_966690745.1 uncultured Ardenticatenales bacterium | reverse complement strand
AGAGGGTGTAATCACGCGGCGCACCCCTTCATGCCCTTCGGGGCAAACTTTTAGAGGGTCTTCGCTGAATTTTTGGAACTTCTCAAAATTGGTATCGCAGGTATCGCAATGATAGACATAGGTGGGCATGGCTATCGGTCCTTTGGTGGTTGTACACCACCGTTGTTCTGACGTGAAAAGGTTGCGAACAAAAATCGCAACCTTCCTTTATAAAAGGCTATCCGGGTGGTATTTCCTACCCCTAAAACTCCGCAAATTGTACCAAAATCCTCTTTATTGTCAATATGGTTTAGCACTCATACGGTGATTGTGCTAATAATGACGTAAGCAGAGCCGGATGTAGATGGTGCTAATCTTTGAGAAGCCGTCCATCGGGGGGAGGGGCTTTCAACCGGGGGGGAGCAATGTACCGCCAGCGATTCAACGCCACCACAAGGTCTGCCAACATCCCGATGATGGCAATCACAACAGGCATCACGAGCAACAATACCGCCCCGTCCCGAATATCCTGTGCTGTAATTAAGTCATAAATCAGTTTGCCAATCCCCACAACAAACATTGCAAAGCTGATCGGTAGAAAGATTTTGAGCGGGTTGAAATAGGTCAGGGTACGGAATACCAGGCTCAGGTAATTGTAGCTGTCCCGAATCGGGTGGAAAGAGCTTTTGCCAATCCGTGGAAAGTAATCTGTTGCCACATAGGTCACCCGATAGCCATTGGCAAGCATTGCCAGCGTAATCGTGCTGACCCATGAGTGGGTGTTGGGCAAAATCCCAAGGAATTTCAGACAGACATCCCGCCGGAAGGCACGGAGACCACTATTCAGGTCGGGAATCGGATACCCTACCATAAAAGAGGCAAGTTGGCGGATAAAGGTTTTGGCGGGGGTACGAAGCCAGCGCAACGTCCCTTTTTCCGTCACCCGCGCCCCCACTGCCATATCGTACCCGCTCCGCACCTCTTCAATCAGTTTGGGCATATCCTGATTGCAATAGGTACCATCGGCATCGGTCATCACGACGATTTCGCCTCTGGCATAGCGCACCCCGGTCATCCGCGCCCCGCCCGTCCCTTTGTTTTGGGCGTGTCGCAAAACAATCGCACCTAATTCTTCCGCAATCTCTGCCGTGCGATCTGATGAGCCATCATCTACCACCACCAGTTCCCATTCATAGCCTGCCGCATCCAATGTTTCTTTGATAATGTTGATGTCGTGGGCAATCGCCAGCTCTTCGTTATATGCCGGAATAACCACCGAAACCAGAGGGGTCGGATGATTCATATCGTTACACCTCTTCCCCGAATTTCGGGCTTAAGCGGCGGAAAACCCACCACCCTATAAAGAAAACAATAAAAGCAGTGACCCCTGTACGGAGCAAAAAACCCGGGTCAGGCGGACCCGGAATGGCATTGGAGGTATCGCCATAAAGCACACTGCGATAGAGCTCGATGATACTTGCCATCGGGTTAAGCCAGCGTACCAATCGCTGGAGTTGAATTTCGTATCCACCCCATGTTACCAATTCGGGGATAATATCCAGCGAGTAGAAAATGGGGGTCAGGAAGAACCACGCTTGCAGGGCAACATCCATGATCATCATCGTGTCCCGGTAGAACACATTGATGGCACTGGTGAAAAAGCCCAGCCCTAAGACGAAAAGCAGATTCAGAAAAATAATCAGAGGGAGCCAGATAAGATGTTGGGTGAAGCCTATCCCTGTGGCAATAATAAAGACCCCTAATACCAGCAACGCCAGCCCGAAATGAACAAGGTTGCTCAATACAAAGGCGATAGGCAGGACTTCCCTCGGAAAGTAGACCTTTTTGATTAAGCCGCCGTTGCCGACAATCGTTCCCGTTGCGCCGATCACGGACGCTTGCAAGAAGTTCCACGGTAATTGCCCCGTCAGGAAGAAAACGGGAAAGTGGATGATGTCTTGTCGTAGGAAGAGGGTAAAAACCAGTGCGAAAATCAGCATCATCAAAAGGGGATTGAGCAATGACCATAAAATCCCCAGGATGCTGTATTTGTACCGTACTTTAAGGTCGCGGATGACAAGATTCAGCACCAAATCTCGAAATTCCCAGATTTGGCGCAGACTTGCCCGCATCCCAAGTTGTCCGCCCAGACGATACTGCCGGGGGCGGGGTTGTGCCGTTGTGTTCACAGCCATATAAATCAATATCTATGTTCGTGGTTCGTTTTTGCAACGGCAGACTATAGCCTAGAAAATCGCAAATGCAAGCGTATTCATTGTCGTAATGCCCGTGCCGTGCCCAGATTCACCAATGGCTCTTGCAAAGGGTAAGCGGCAATTCCGATAGCTTCCCACACCGCAGACGGAATTCCCACATCTGCCAGCCAGACATCCCCTGCAACAGGGGCGGCTTCAATCCCACTTCGTAAAGGCAGAGCGATAGCCAGGGTTTGGTTTGCGGTGATACAGGGGGAGAGGATATAACCCTCGTCCGAACTCACCCCACTTGGCACTTCATAGCTCAAAATCGGGCGGCGGGTGGCATTCACCATCCGTATCAAATCCGCCACTTCGCCATCGGGGTCTGCCGTAATATCGGCTTCCAGCAGGGCATCCACAAAGAGGGCAACCGAGAGCCATTGAATTGGCTCTTGGGTATCAATCTCTGCCTGGCTCATGGACAAACCCCACGCCTGTATGCCGCATTCAATCAGAATTTGATATTGTGCCGCCGCAGAAGGGGACAAACGGGCAGGCGTATCTGCCAATACCAGACGTACAGATACCTCCCGTTCTGCCAACAGGCGCACCGCCGCCATGCCCACCGCCCCTTTTTTGCCGCTCCCCGCCAGTACCACAATCGGCAAGTCGGGGTTGGGCAGGGCAACCCGTACCGCGCAATTGGCAAGCGCATCGGCGGCACGTTCAATCTGCGTTTCTGCCGTTACCCCTGAATCGCGCCATGCCCGGAACAAATCGGAATATTGGGTGAGGGTGAGCGTTGGAATGGTACTCATAGACTTTCCAATCGGGACGCGGCGAACAAACCGGGGTCTTTGCCTTCCACCATCAATTCTACTGCCCGTTTTGCTACCATTACGCCCAGCCCCATGCCATGTCCGTTAAAACCTACCGAAAAGCCGACCCGTTCGTATCCCGGCAATTTGCCCACAAGCGGCAACCCATCGGCGGTAAAGCCCATAATCCCCGCCCAGCGACGATCTACCGCAAAGTCGGAGAGTTCAGGAAAATGCCGTGCGGTCCATGCTTCCAAATCGCTTTGCACCCCGTCCGAGGTGGCTTCGCTGGGGTTGTTATTTTCCGTGCCGTAATGCAAGTGACGTGCCCCGCCCATCAACCACCGCCCGTAGCCCGGTTGGTCGGCTTCCACCACCTGCCGGAAATACCAGTAGCCGTAATGACTGTATCCGGCAGTCTCAAAGACCAAGGGCGCAGGTTCACTGATGTAAATCTGTCCGCGCATGGGGATTACTTTCCCTACAAAGTAGGGATGTACCGATTCCGACCATGCGTTGGTGCAAAGCAGAACCTGTCGGGCGCGAATGGTAGCATGGTGACTTTCGACTTTAACCCAACCATCTTTTTCGCTAAACCCTGTTACCGGCGACCCTGCAATCAGAGGGAAGCCGCTACGCTCCAATACCGCACGGCTCAGCAGGGCGGGCTGGGTGACACCATCATTGGGGCGTGCCAAAGAGGCAAAAAAGCCCCGATTGAGCGGGTCGTAAGGGGTAAAGTCGCCCGGAAAGCCATCCTCCGCCAACATTTCGGCACTCTGGCGTAATTCGTCCGCTTCCTGTTCGCTTTCGGCAAGCAAAAGGCTTCCGCTTTTGGCGGTTGGAATCTCATATTCCTGCGCCCATGCCAACATTTGTGCCACATTGCCAATGCTAATCTGCCATAATTCCCGCGCCTTTTCGCGCCCGTAATCGCGCACGGCGGCGTAGTAGCTGGCGGCAACTCCGGTGAGCACAAACCCTGCATTGCGTCCGCTTGCGCCCAATGCCGCTTCCCGCGCTTCCACGACCACGCCTTGTATCCCGGCTTGCGCCGCCCATTGTGCCGCGCCCGCGCCAATAATCCCAGCCCCGACAATACACAGGTCGGTTTCAACTTCGATTCTGTCAGTGGGGGGTGCATCCCGCCCCGGCAAGCCTGCCTGTGCCTGCCAATAGGAAATCGTCATACTGCCTCGTTTTTTTATGAAGCCTCACGCCAAGGGCGCAAAGCCGCAAAGGTGTTTTATGGGATGGTAGCGTGAAAGGGTGAGTTGAGGAAACTTCAAGGGCTGTTTTCTCTATATCGCATTTTATCAAATGCGTGGGCAATCCAGTGGTCATATTCTATATTGTAGAGGAAAGGAGACGTATAAGTGCGATTCTGAAGCGATATGTAAAAATCGCTATTTCAAATCACTCCATCGGTTGACAGGCAGGATATTGGATAACGGAGGTTTCCCACTTGTCCGAACCAAGAACGATACGATGAGACCCCGCCCCGTAAAAATCGTCCATTTCTAAAACCATCTCACCATTACAAGTCGCAACGTGATAGTGGGCGTTATTGCCAAAACAGAGGAGCGTCGGTTTTTCTTCCAGATAGTAAGGAACGAGTGCCTGAACCCCCAACGGATAACGGGCACTGTCCTGTTCATAGCGTTGTAAGCCTTCAATAACGGGGGTAAGTTGCTCCTGATGAATCGCATTGCAAGCTTCAAAGACGGTCACACTTCCAATATAAGGGGACCAAACAACTCCGAAAGTACCCAGTACTGCCAGGAAACTTACCGGAAATCGCTTTTCATCTGCTCGTGAAATACCATACAGTGTTAAGCCCCCAATTGTTACCACCA
>CBKYSX010000380.1:0-4856 GCA_966690745.1 uncultured Ardenticatenales bacterium | reverse complement strand
ATCCAAAAATCCCAAAATCTATTGACTTTGGGGAAAATTCGTGCTATAAGCGGGGACTTCATTTTTGTGAGGTATTCTGCCCGGTTGTAGGGGAGATAAATGGCGGTGAATGTTCGTTTATCTCTTTATCGTATTTGCTGTCAGGAGGAGCAAGGACAATGACGGAAGTAGCGAGTGCCGAGCATCGGACGCGATTGTTGGAAGAACGCGCCGACATCATGCACAATATTGAAAATCTGCGTGAAGATGTTAAGGATTTGGAACTGGAATTTGAGGCGGACGAAGGCGACCCCGAACTCACCGAACGGGAAAAAAATCTTGTGTTGCTGGCAACCTTTGAGCAACGGTTAGAGGAAATTGACCTCGCGTTGGAGAAGTTGAATCTGGGGAGTAATTACGGAATCTGTCAGAATTGCGGGCAACCGATTGACCCCGAACGGCTCAAAATCGTGCCGGAGGCGCAATATTGTGTCCCCTGCAAAACCAAGTTGGAACGCCGCAAACGACGCTAAGTTCAGAGGAGGAGCACAACGCTCCTCCTCTTTTTATGTCCCGCAAATTGCGATATAGTGAACGGCAGAAAGCGGAAACGACAATATAACCACAGAGAACACAGAGGGTACGGAGAACGACAAGATATTTTTATATTTCTTTTGCCTTTCTTTGTGAACTTTGTGCCGCTTTGTGTTCTCTGTGGTTTCTGTAGTTCTGAGTCGTTTCTACGTCTTGCGTACTGAAAAAGGAGTTCCCATGTCCCAACAACGGGTGTATGAAAGTCGCCATCCTTTGGTGAAACACAAGATTGACCATTTGCGCCGCCGCGAAAGCGAACCCAAACAGTTTCGGGAACTGGTGCGCGAAATTTCGATGTTGCTCTTTTATGAAGCCACGCAAGATTTAGCCGTCGTGCCGAGTGAGGTCAATACCGGCTTAGGGATTGCCAATGGCGTGACCCTGGCGGAGAAAATCGGTTTGATTCCGATTTTACGGGCGGGATTGGGCATGGTGGATGGCGTATTGGAAATGGTGCCATCGGCGCAGGTCTGGCATTTGGGCTTGTACCGCGACCATGAAACGCTTCGCCCCGTCTCATACTATAATAAACTGCCGATAGAGCCAACCGTACAGGTCTGTTTTGTATTGGATCCGATGTTGGCAACGGGGGGCAGTGCAACGGCGGCAGTGGAAGTATTGAAACAGTGGGGCGCGGGGCGGATTAAATATATCGGCTTGCTTGCCGCCCCCGAAGGCATTGAACGGCTGACCACCGACCACCCGGATGTAGATATTCATATTGCCCAGATTGACAGCCACCTGACTCCCGACCCTGATTCCCCCAACGACCCGCCTAAAGGCTATATTGTTCCCGGTCTGGGTGATGCCGGGGATCGCCAATTCGGGACAGGTTGACGAGCAAGTATTGGGTAATGGGTATTGAGAAAACAATATAATGTACCCTTGTTGCTGTTTCTCAATACTCAATACTCAATACTCAATACCCCTATGCTTCCTTTCTTCCTCATTCCCCTCCTTGCCTTTGTTATCGCCTACGGGCTGACCCCGTTGACGATGGGGCTTGCCCATTGGTGGGGCGCGGCGAAAGGACCAACCCGTACACGAGATAAACATAGCGGGGCGATTCCCCGTTTGGGCGGGGTAGCCATCGGGGTAGCATTTATTGTAGCAGTCATTGTGTCCCGCTACTTGCAAGTTCCGACCACTTCCCCCAACCCGAACGAGTGGTTGACGATACGCGGGTTGTTGCTGGGGTCGGGCGTAATGTTGATTTTCGGGGCATTGGATGACAAATATGATTTCCCCGCCGGACCCCAATTCATAGCCCAATTCGTCGTCACAGGGATTGCGATTTACCACGAAATTTTTATTGAGCTCTTCAACAATCCGATTACCAACACGCAAGTTACCCTATCGTGGTGGCAAATGGTTCCCCTGACGGCTTTCTGGTTTTTGGGGACGATGAACACGGTTAATTGGCTGGATGGCTTGGATGGGCTGGCAAACGGGGTGGTGGCGATTGCCAGTGCTATTTTTGCCTTCCATATGTTCCGCGAGGGGCAGTTGAGCGTGGCATTGATTGCCCTTGCATTGCTGGGCGCAACGCTGGGGATTCTGCCTTTTAACTTTAATCCTGCCCGTACCTTTATCGGCAGTAGTGGCTCGTTCTTTCTGGGGTACGCACTGGCGGCGGTAGCAATTATGGCGGGGGCAAAGGTTGCGACGATGATGTTTGTGCTGGGGTTGCCCATTCTGGATACGGCGTGGCAAATCATTAACCGTCTGCGGCAGGGGCGTAGCCCCATGAGCGGGGATCGGGGACATTTGCATCATCGCTTGTTGGATATGGGCTTTAGCCAACGGCAAGTCGTCGTCAGCTACTATATTTTTTGTGCGGTTTGTGGCGTGTTGGCGTTGGCGATTCCGGCACGGATTTATAAGTTGTACGCGATTGGGATTCTGGGGGTGGGCTGTTTGGTGTTCTTCTGGTGGTTGGCGGGGCGGAAACCGCAGGACGCAGGACGCGGGACGCAGGAAACGACCTAATCTCACGCAAAGCCGCAAAGGCTATTTTAATCTGTACTGCCGTTATTTTGTTGAATCATACTATCCTTATATGGTAAACTGTTAATATAATAGGAGTTATGCAGTTGAGGGTAAAAGTAATTCCCGTAGGAAATTTTTTACCCTCGTTTCTCGCTTGCAGGCTGTAACTTCTATACAATTTCAGTTAGGAGGGATAATGACCGTTCAAGAGTTGGTCAAAGAGGCAACCCAATTAAGCCCGGCGGATCGTCTTGTACTGATGGACGCGCTTTATCATTCTTTGCGTGATGATGTTGAACCCGGTTTGCCTTTACGTAAAGGGGGGTTGGCACTCTTATTAGGGATTGGTAAAACCGATGAACCAGCCCCGACGGATGAGGAAATCAGCGAAGAGTACACTAATTATTTGATGGAGAAATATCACTAATGCGCGTCTTGTTTGATACAGATGTTACCTTAGATGTTATTCTTGAACGCGAACCTTTTGTGGAAAATGCCAAAAAGATATGGACACTGCACGAAAATCAAGTAATCACTGCGTATATTTCCCCCATTACCCCTATTAACGTCTTCTATATTGTCCGAAAACAAAAAGATATTACCGTTGCCCGTACAGCTGTCCATTTGTTATTGCAATCTCTGAATCTTTGTATCATCAGTGGTTCTACACTTGTTCGTGCCTATGAATCCGCTTTTTCTGATTTTGAGGATGCTACACAACATGCGGTTGCGATTGAAGCGGGATTAGAGGCAATCATTACCCGAAATCCGTCGGACTATAAAGGTGCTATCCTTCCTATTTATTCCCCTCCTGAATTTGTAGCCAAATACAACATTTAACCATTTTGTCCCCTTTCAGTTCATGGTGCCCCACCACACAAAACCATCCATGACCGATTTAGAAACTCTTGAAGAAGAACCCTATGATTACAGTTTTGAAGAAGCACTAAATATCTTAATCGCTGATTTTGTAACGGATAACCCTTATATAGAGTGTCTGGCAACGTTATTCCAATTGCCAAAGGGGGAGTGGGTAAGCTTAGGGAAATTATGTGGAGACGTACCGCAATTCCCCGCAAATGTTGCGTTTTATCACCTATCTTCCGAAATCACGCATGAGGTTTTTGTAACGTGGCTTGATTATCCATGGAACAATGAAAGCAAAGATTTTGTGATTATTGTCTTTTATTGTGAACGTGAAATGTTCAATACTGTAGCAGTTTATAATCGTCGCCATTTTTGGGTGAAGTATCAAGAAAAATAGGACGTTGACATGCCCTATCTCACTGAAATCAAAGCACTTGCCGAACGGTTGGAGGTCATTCATCCCGACGAGGTGCAAGGATGTACGGAAGAAGAAATACAAACCCTTGAATCTGCTCTGCATATTCGATTGCCGGGGGCGTATCGGGAATTTTTGGCGTGGTGTGGCAAGAGAGCCGGGGGATTTTTTAGGGGTTCTGCCTGGAGACCTATTGCCGACAATTTGATTTCTGTCCAAAGTAGTGCTCAAGAACTTCTTGATGAAAATCACTTTCCCCAAAAATTACCTCCGAATATGTTTGTTTTCTTTATGTATCAAGGATATAACTTTCTGTTTTTTCATCTTAATGAGGGGGATAATCCCTGTCTCCATTTTTACATGGAGGGGGAAGCAGAGTTTAGAAAGGAGGAATTCTGTTCTTTCACCGATTTTCTGGAGTATTCAATACTGTCACGCTATGTTATTGCAATAAACAATTCTATTCGGGAAAATATTAAGTTGTTGGCAGAACAATACCGGAGGTCTTACAAATAAACCCTTCCCTGACAGGGTGAAGCATCCATATTCCCGCACTCCTGCCCGTTCACCAGATATTGCCATTTCAAAAATCCTGCCCTTAACACATATGGGCGGATGCTGTCGCCCCTACTTTTAATGGACATTTGACGATGAACGACAACGGCTTTGAACTTTGAACCGTCTTTGCTGTTCTCTGTGACCTTTGTGTTCTCCGTGGTTAATTCGCCGTTTCGTAAAGCACCATGCCCCGCGTCCCGGCGTTGGGGATCTTCAATCGTTCTGCCAGAGCCGTGTTCCGCGCCATGATTTTGTCGTTGCGGACTGCCATCGCAATTGCCTGTTTCGTGCCGACCAACACCACCAACCGCCGCGCCCGCGTAATGGCGGTATAAAGCAGGTTGCGTTGTAACATCATGTAATGTTGGGTCAGCAGGGGGATGACGACCACCGGGTATTCGCTACCCTGGCTTTTGTGGACAGAGACGGCGTAGGCGTGAACCACCTGATCCAA
>CBKYSX010000379.1:0-4867 GCA_966690745.1 uncultured Ardenticatenales bacterium | reverse complement strand
TTATATAAGAAGACCCCATTTCTGGTCCGGTTGAGAAATGTAGACAGTCCCAAATATTGGGGGGTGGTGGACCATATACCGATGAGGGAAGTTCTTGGTCAGTACAGGGTGGAGATGGTGAAAGCCAAGATTCTGAAAGGTCTCGTGTTTCAATAAACCACTGTTCGCGTTCCGTCTGTTCAGAAGAGAACAACTTCAGAGTATAAACTATATTGTTTGTATCACGCACGAGGATTCCCTGATGATAGGTAATAATATCTGTAGGTTCAGTAGGAAAATCCGAGACCAGTTCCCATTTCATCAAAAAACCGTTACTTACAGCAAAGATGAATTGAAGTCCTCCCAAGAGAAGGCTCAAAAAGATTATTGTCAATAATAGAACAGCCACTACAAAGGGTAACAATTCGTGAACAATGAACAATTGTAACTTTTGCATTTTAATAAGAAATTAGGATGGGGTGTTTCTATAATACTAATTCTACTCTTGTTATCGTTTCCTTGCCGACACAATCAACATCATCGGGCGGCGGAGTTCCTCTTTCATCCCGTCAACCGTTGCCAGCATCTGCTCATCCGGTTGCGGTTCCACGACACCCGTAATCTCAAATCCTTGCTGTAACAGGGTCATGAGATAGGTGGTGAGGGTTCGATGATATTTGATAACCCGCTCGCCAAGAAAGGTGGTCTTCCGTTGCCCTTCCTCAAAATAACGATCCACCGGGAAATGTAAAATTCTACCTTCCTCATCCCGCACCCAATCTTGCGAACCTTGCGCCGTAAAAATTGGGTGTTCTACGGAAAAGACAAAATCGCCGCCGGACGCAAGCCATGTAAAAACATTTCGAGCAATCGGTTCAAAGGATTCCAAATAGTGGAACGCCAGCGAACTGATAACCACATCAAAATTATTGTGGGGGAATTGCACTGCTTCAATCGCCGTACAAATATAGTGAATTTTCGTGGACGTTCTCTCCTGTGCCACTTCCAGCATCCGTTCTGACAGATCAACGCCGACCACAGAAGCGGCACCATGTTCAAGCGCATACTGACAATGCCAGCCAAAGCCGCACCCCAAATCCAAAACCCGCTTCCCCCTAAAATCGGGCAACATATTTTCCAGCGTTTTCCATTCCCCTGCGCCCGCTAACCCGTGAATGGAACGGTTCATCTGACTATATTTTTCAAAGAACGTGCTATCGTCGTACTTGTTCTCTTGCATTGTGTTGCCCTTTCACCACGCTCCGAAACCGAGTTTCTGCCGTGGAAAACTCGGTTTCTTTCTTACTATACTTCCCCATCTTGCTATACATAGGGTGTGAGATGACCCTTTTCTATCTGTAAAATCGCTTGACGATCAAGATGCTTAAAAGTGGGGCAACAATAACTGAGGTTACAAAAAGCGTTAATATCCAAAACAATCCATCCCCCCAACTCCAACTATCAACCCATACCCATAGTTGTTGTTCACTATCCAGCACCACGTAAGAATAACGCGCTTCAATATGAACGGGGAATTTACGACATTCCTGTAAAGATGAAGGTTTTTCAAACGATAGCGAAGGGGGCAAATCTTCTAACGTGCAATGGGGTGCCACGCGGTCAGCTTCTTCGGGAACAGGTTGCTCTTCAACAAACCATGGCTCTGCTAAGCCATCCTCATCATAAACAGCTTTACCATAGACAATATTATCTTTTCCAACAATACGTACATATGCCCATGGTGCGGCTAATTCCTTAATAGCGGTGGGAGGTGATGGCAGTTTCTGCCACACAATAAACCAACCTTGTACTCCAAGACCTAATAGTTGAATACCCAAAAAATTCAATCCGCAGAGCAAGGTGAAAAACCACAAAACCATATACCCGAATCGTCTGTCCTCCGTTCTGACAGAAACCTCGTCTTTGCTCATATTATAAACAACGGTTAAGTCGGTTTCTCCGGCGGTGGCGGAACCCGCTTAATAGTAAACGTATCCGTCACCCGCGTATACGCCGACCCCGCCAACCGTCCAATCGGCTTTAATATATCCAATTGCACATAGCCATCCGCCATCATATCATCCCGAATGTGGATACATTGCACCGTCCCCAGCACCACCGTGCCACCCCCGTCGCCCCCTCCCACATCCAGCAATTCCCGAATCACACACTCAAATGCTACCGGAGCCTCTACCACACGGGGCGCATTCACCATCTCACCGGGGATCGCTGTCACCCCCGCCCACGCAAACTCCGAGTCGCCATAGGGCAACCCCGTTGCCGAACGGTTCATTGCCTCTGCGGTTGCTTCGTTGGTCAGGTTAATTACAAATTCCCCGGTTGCCTCAATGTTTACCAATGTGTCCTTCTTCGTGCCATCCGATTTGCGTTGAGGGCAAAACAACAGCGTCATCGGGTCAGTGCAGGCAATCGTGAAATAAGAAAAGGGCGCGAGGTTTGCTACCCCATCGGGGCTAATCGTGCTTACCCACGCAATCGGGCGCGGCACAATCGTCCCAATCAGCAATTTGTAGCGGTCACGTTCGGAAAGGGAATCGGGGTGTAGAAGCATGGGGACTAGGAAAATACATACTGCATAGTGCATATTACATAAGGGCGATGTTACGTAACGAAGCGTTGCCGTTATCGTGTATGCACTATGCAATATGCACTATGAAATGCCGTTAGTGAGGCAACCAGCTATACGGATACTTCCCATCCTCCATCTCCAGCGCGGGGCGGGCGATGAGGAGCGGGTGGAAGGTATCCACCATCACGGCGAGTTCATGGGTCTCTTTTTTGCCTATCGAACCCTCATAGGTACCGGGGTGGGGACCATGCGGAATCCCGTTAGGATGCACCGTAAAGGAGGCGCGTTCAATCCCTTTACGTGACATAAAATCACCCTCAACGTAGTACAACACTTCGTCGGAATCTACGTTCGAGTGATTATAGGGTGCGGGAATCGCCAACGGGTGATAGTCGAACAGACGCGGCACGAAAGAGCAGACCACAAAACCCGGACCGTCAAAGGTTTGGTGAACGGGCGGGGGTTGGTGAACGCGCCCCGTAATCGGCTCAAAATCTTCAATATTAAAGGCGAAGGGCCACAAATGCCCGTCCCACCCGACCACATCCAACGGGTGATGCCCGAAGATAAAGCGGGAAATATGCCCCCGCGTCTTCACCCGTACTTCAAATTCCCCCTTTTCATCGTAGGTTACGAGATTGTCGGGGGTGCGAATATCCCGTTCGCAATACGGGGAGTTTTCGAGGAACTGTCCGTAATTGTTGATGTACCGTTTGGGGGGCGTGATATGCCCGAACGATTCAATCACCAGAAAGCGTTGCTCCACATTCTCATCGGGCAGAATCCGCCACATCACGCCGGTGGGAATTACCAGATAATCGCCGGGGCGGTAGCGCAATTCCCCGAATTGGGATTCCAGCACCCCGGTTCCATCATGGATGAAAATTACCTCGTCGCCCTGTCCGAACTTGTACCAGTAATTCATCGGCTCTGTAGGGCGTACCACATACAACACGACATCACTGTTGCCCATCATAGGCACACGCCCGTCTACAGCGTTGCCCCCTTGCGGCACAGGCGCAGATTTGAAATGGCGATGGCGCAACGCCTCCTGCGGTTCATATGAAATGTCCGTAGAGCGCACCACTTCCATTTTCTGAACGCGGGTCGGCGGGTTGATGTGATAGAGAATGGATTGAATCCCGGCAAAGCCGTGAATCCCCATTACCTCTTCATGATACAAAGAGCCATCCGGCTGTCGGAATTGGGTATGCCGCTTTTGGGGAAATTCCCCCATGCGGTAGTAATAGGTCATTGGAAACCTCCACAACAGAGTGAAGAGTGAAAAGTGAAGAGTGGAGATATTTCGCTCTGCACTCTTTCCTCTTCACTCTCAGGTTTACAAGTTGCCGCGCAGTTCTTGTTCGCGTTCAATGGCTTCAAACAATGCTTTGAAGTTGCCTTTGCCGAAGCCGCGGGAGCCGTGCCGTTCGATGATTTCAAAGAATATAGTGGGGCGGTCTTCCACAGGCTTGCTGAAAATTTGGAGCAGGTAGCCTTCTTCGTCATGGTCTACCAGAATGCCCAATTCCGCCAACTTATCCACCGGCTCGTTGATTTTCCCGACGCGGCTTTCCAAATCTTCATAATAATTGGAAGGAACCCGCAGGAACTCCACCCCGTTTTCGCGTAGGGTCGTCACGGTATTCAGAATATCGTTGGTCGAAAGGGCAAGGTGTTGCACTCCCGGACCGATATAGTAGTCCAAATACTCTTGAATTTGCGACTTCTTCTTCCCTTCGGCGGGTTCGTTAATCGGGAATTTTACTTTGCCCGTACCATCTTGCATTACTTTGGACATCAGTGCGGAATATTCCGTTGAAATATCCTGATCATCAAAGTGGAGCAGTTGGGAAAAGCCCATCGTTTGCGCGAAGAATTGCACCCAGCGATTCATCGCACCCAATTCGACATTGCCGACCATATGGTCAATGTGCGCTAAGCCATAGCCTTTATGGTCGCGCCCGGTTTTGCCCGTGCCGTTCCCGAAGCCATTGCGCCCGACATAACCGGGGGCAAAGACACCATGATAATTGGAGCGGTCCACAAATTTGATGATGGTGTCGCCATAGGTGCGAATCGCGGAATAGCGATAGACCCCGTATTCATCCTCTTCGGTGGTCGGTTTGATTGCGCCCGTGGCACCCCGCTTCACGGTTTCGTGGTAGGCACTTGCCGCATCCGGCACTTCCAGCGCAATCACCGCCACACCATCACCATGCAACCAGGTGTGACGTGCCATCGGGTGGTCGGGGCTGAGCGCAGTGGACAGCACCAATCGGATATTGCGCTGTTCCA
>CBKYSX010000378.1:0-4869 GCA_966690745.1 uncultured Ardenticatenales bacterium | reverse complement strand
AACCCACTATCTTTTACAACGCTCCTACGGGCTATGCCGCCGCGCTCGCCATGCCTGATTTCGCGGGTTATGACCTCTCTTCGGTACGGCTCTGCGTTTCCGCGGGGGAAGCATTGCCCGCCCCTATCTGGCACGAATGGAAAGAGCGCACCGGACTAACTATTGTGGATGGCATTGGATGTACCGAAATCTGGCACATTTTTATCTCCAACCGCCCCGACGATCTGCGCCCCGGCAGTAGCGGCAAACCTGTGCCGGGGATGGAGGTGCGGGTGGTGGATGAGCAGGGGCGAGATGCGCCAACGGGCGAAGTGGGCAATTTGATGGTAAAAGCCCCCACCACCGCACTCTTTTATCTGCACCAATTTGAGAAAAGCCGCCAGACTTTTCGCGGAGAATGGCTTTTTACGGGCGACAAATATTTTGTAGACGGGGATGGCTATTTCTGGCACGCCGGACGGAGCGACGATATGCTCAAAGTCGGGGGTATCTGGGTATCCCCTATGGAAGTGGAAAGCACGCTGATGAGCCACCCCGCCGTACTGGAATGTGCGGTGGTGGGCAAAGCCGACCATGCCAATTTGATTAAGCCCAAAGCCTATGTCGCGCTCCGTCCGGGGCACGAAGGCGGAGAAGCATTAGAAAAAGAATTGATTGTTTATTGCCGTGACCACATGGCGGAATACAAACGTCCGCGCTGGATCGAATTTGTCAGTGATTTGCCCAAAACCGCCACCGGAAAATTGCAACGCTTTAAGTTGCGTGACGGATAAACAACAGGGCAAAATTTTATTTAAAGTAATTCAGGGTTGATTCTTAGTCAGATTTACCCTGAACAGAGACCTTGTATGGAACTGAAATTTCATCGTAAAACTTTTAACCTCTTAGGGCTTGAACCCCAAATTTCCATAGAGGGTGTTACGGTGCTAGAGAAGATTGAAGAATACCATAAGATTCAACTCCCCGCGTCGGTGCGTGAGTGGTATTCTATCCAAGATGCCGTTGTCTTAATGCGTGCAATGTTCTTTATCCATCCCCCAACGAAATTAGAGGCATTGTCAGAAAAGCCTTCACACTATATAAGATCTTATTCCGAACAAGGGTATAAGTACCCCTTGCTTCATATGATATGGGAGAACCAAGGGGTATGGTCTATTGCGACGTTGCTCGAACCCGAACAAGACCCGCCTGTTTTTTTAGGATTGTACGAGGAACAGTATAAGTGGCAGTTACACGCACAAAGTTTTTCAGATTTTATTTATGCCTGGGCATGGGATTACATCGTTATGCAACCAGCAAACGACGGTCATTTTCCCAATAATCCTTATAGAGATGTCATTGAACTTTATCGAAAGTTTCCCGACACCCTTACCCCCGGACCAACGACTTATTTAGGAAATGCCTTTTTTCAATTCGAGTATTGCAACCGATATGTGAAGGATGGAACGTTGATCATGGATTACAGATATGCTTCAACGAGGTCAGCAACTCAAAAATAACCTGCTTTTTCAGTAGTCCCTACACGGGTTATTGGCAGTAGGACGGTGCGGGTCAGTTCCATTTTGAGAGATACGTCCGCAATGTGACCCGCCCCTACAACACCGTATAATTACTCTTTAGAGATGCGGGTAATTTATTGCCTTTTAGGACGGGGAACCAATAAATGAACGCCACACCTTACGCACCTTTTCCCCAATTTTTCCATACCCCTTGACAGTTGAACCATAAACCATGTATTCTTATACCAGAATAGTTAAGCGGTTTCCGAAATAGCGTAGTTCCCGTTTTTACGGCTACGCTTTTTCAAAAACCATGATGTTAAGCGGTTTCCGAAATTGGTGTAGGGAGATGTTGTCAAACCCTCACCTTTTTTTAGAACCAAAATGTTAAGCGGTTTCCGAAATAAGAAGCAGGGTGGATAATGGGAGTATCTAACTATCCTCCTCATTCAAAAGGAACCACTGTGTCTACCGTAACGATCTACGATGTGGCAAAGTTTGCCGGGGTTAGCACCGCCACCGTCTCTAAAGTGCTATCCAATCATCCCTATGTGTCCGCCCGCACCCGCGCCCGTGTGATGGAGGCAGTGACGGAACTCAACTATGTTCCCAACATTGCGGCGCGGGGCTTAGCCGGGGCGAAAACCAACATTATCGGGATGGTGGTTTCTTACGACAGTGATTATTTATTTGAAGACCCCCACCTCTTGCAAATCCTGCATGGCATCAATCGGGTTGCCACCCAAAATGATTGCGCCCTGCTTCTTTCAACTGCCCTGTCGGGCGAGGACAAATTATCTGCCTATCAACGCCTTTTAGGGCAACGCTATTGTGATGGGGCAATTGTCGAAGGCAGTCTGGGCGAAATGGGACTGACCCTTTTACGCGAACGGGGCTACCCGGTGGTGGCAGTGGGTTATAGCGAATTGATTTCGTGCGTCCATTCCGATGACCGTACCGGTGCCTTTACCATGACGCACCATCTCTTGGAATTAGGACATACACGCATTGGCGTGGTGGCAGGACCTGAAACCGACAAAATCAGCACGGAAACCCGCTTGAGGGGCTATCAAGACGCACTGGAACATACCGGAATTACGTATGACCCGTTACTTGTGACACACGGCAATTTTCGCGCTCCTTCCGGCTACGCGGGAGCCGCCTATCTGATGAGCCTACCTACTCCGCCTACCGCTATTTTTGCATTCAACGACCGTATGGCATTCGGGGTGATGGAGTGGTTGCGCGAGCAGGGTATCAGCGTTCCCGATGAGGTATCAGTGGCAGGTTTTGATGACATCCCCGATGCCCTACGCGAAAGTCCGCCCCTGACCACCATTCGCCAACAATCCCGCGCACAAGGCGAACGGGCAGTGGAATTGTTATTAACCATGATGGCGGATGAAGAAGAAGCAACTCAACGGCGAGAAATCATCCTGCCCACAGAACTGGTAGTGCGTGGCACGACCAGAGCCGTTCACCCCCACTAAGGGCTATCCGCGACTGCGCCGATGAGCGGCGCGGCGTTAGCAATCGTCGGGAATGACACCGACGGGACGTTCACCCCGCAAGGAAACGCGGGGTCTCAAGGAGGAGAATCCATGTACATGAAGAATGTTCGTCTTGTTACGGCGATGCTGGTGTTGGTTTTGGTAACGGCTCTGCTCGGAGCCTGTTCCGCCACGCCTGCCGCTACCCCTACCGAAGCACCCGCCGCCCCTACTGAAGCCGCAGAAGCACCCGCAGAAGAACCAACCGAAGCCCCGGCAGAAGAACCGGCGGAAGAACCCGCAGGGGACGAAGTTGCCCTACGCTGGCGTACCCGCCCCGACAACCAGGCAGAAATTGATGTTTATTCCGGCATCAGTACCCAATTGGATGAAGAACTCACTAACATCGCCCTCACCTACGAACCGGGCGGGAGCGAGAGTTCTTCTTACCAGGATGTGCTGAAAACCGAAATTGCCGCCGGAACCGCGCCCGATGTCTTCTGGATTCCGGGAACCGATATTGCAGATTTCGCCACACGCGGGTTGATTCTCAATATGCGTGACATCGCCAGCGCCGATGCCGACTATAACGATGCCGATTTCTACGAAGGTCCGATGTATCACCTGACCTTTAACCCCGAAACAGGCAACACCGGCGAAGCCCTTTGGGGTCTCCCACGTGATGTTTCCACCTTCGCCCTTTACCTCAACCTTGACCTGATTGAAGAAGCCGGTGCGCCCGACCCCCGCGAATTGGCGGCAGAAGGCAATTGGAACTGGGACACCTTCCTTGAAGTGGCTCAGGCAGTCGCCGGGTTGGGTGGCGATATTCGTGGCTATGGTCAAAATGCGTGGTGGGGTCCTTACGGCTATTGGATTAACGCCGCCGGGGGCAACTTCTATAACGAAGACCGCACCGCCTGTGCATTGGACAGCGAAGCATCGTTGGCAGGGTTAGAATTTGAACGCGCCCTCTACCAGGATTTCGATGTCGCCGTGCCTTATGGTGAAGACAGCGAACCACCCTTCCTTGCCGGAACAGTGGGTATGTTCCAAAACGGACGCTGGGCAACCCCCGGTACCCGCGCCTCCGCAGACTTCAACTGGGACGTAGTAGAATTGCCGGAAGGTCCCGCCGGTCCCAGCAATTGGCTCTTCTGGGGTGCTTATGTTGTCAACGCCAATACCGAACATCCCGAAGAAGCATGGCAATTGGTTCGTGCGCTGACCCGCGCCGATATCCAAGGACAAATCAGCGAATTGGGTGCCAACATCCCCAGCCGTGTCAGCGATGATGCGATTGCCTCCTTCCTCACCTTCTCGCCCCCCGCGAACAACCAGGCATTCATTAACGGGCTATCGCAAAACCCCGAAACCGAAGGTCCGTTGTGGGCAGGTAGCTGGCCCGAATATGACGCGATTATGGGTCCCGCCGTTTCGGCTGTATTGACAGGCGAACGCACGGTGGAAGAATTTGCTTCCAGCATCTGCGACGAAGCGAATCTTGTCTTTACGCAGTAAACTTGATGTGAGTTTAGGGATGTGGCTTTCCGATGTTGGAAAGCCACATCCCTAAAGAAAGAGTTGCCATGAGCCAAGCAACCACTTCCGCCCGCCTTCCCGAAGCCACCTCCGCCTCAGCAATGGGCATAACTGCCCTCCTCGCGTGGCAAGCGGTATTGGGGCTTGCGCTCTGTGGCATCGCCATTTGGCAATGGGGGCAAGTTTTTAGCGGCAATGCCGAAAACGCCATTATCGCCACGATTTTCGGCGTGGTCAGTGGGCTATTGGGTCTTATCAGCCTGGGTTCCGTTCCTTTTATTCTGCGTCGTCGTCATCGTGGCCCTGCTGACCAAGCGGAGCTCCGGCCCCGAATGATC
>CBKYSX010000377.1:0-4879 GCA_966690745.1 uncultured Ardenticatenales bacterium | reverse complement strand
TGCGAAAGGAAATTCATCAGCCGGTCAACGCTGTTCATTTTATCTTCGATGATGAAAGGGCGGAGTACCTTATGGTTGCGGTGGGACACAACACCGTATGGAACAAAGAAGTTTATGCCATCTTGTTTCATGGGTGGGTTCAAGAGGGAAAAGTATGGATTGCGCGTGATAATGTGTCGCCAAGTGTGGTAGGAGAACTAATCGAGCGTGGCATCCCTGAAAAAGATATTCTCCCTGCCGATGAGCAACCCTTTGTGCGAATAACACAATCAGACCTCGCTATTGCGACGAACTAGGTTCTAAAACGCATGTTGTGTTGTGCTCATGCAACATGCAACATGCAACATGCAACCAATTTGTCTAACCCCCTTGCCCGGTATTCCCCTCGTCCAGCCCGGCGATGATATTCCATCCTACATTCTGGATGCACTCGCCCGCGCTGAAATTACTCTGCATGACCATGATATTCTGGTCATCGCCCACAAAATTATCTCCAAAAGTGAAGGACGGTTGGTGCGCTTGAGTGATATTACGCCGACAGAGGAGGCATACCGGTTGGCAGAGGAAACCGGCAAAGATGCCCGTTTTATTCAAGCAGTATTGGATGATGCCGTAGGGGTGGAACGGGCGCGGAGAGGGGTAATCATTACCGAGCAACGCGGCGGCTGGATTGTTGCCAATAGCGCGATAGACCAATCGAACGTACCGAAAGCGGGAAGTGAGCCACAACTGCTACTGTTACCGGTAGACCCCGACGACTCCGCCCGCCGTTTGCGCCACACGCTTCAAGAACGCACGGGCGCAACCGTTGCCGTGATAATTAATGATACGCATGGGCGCCCCTTTCGGATGGGGGCGGTAGGGGTCGCTATCGGCGTGGCGGGGATACAACCGTTGGCGGACTTACGCGGCGAACAGGATTTGTTTGGCTACACCCTGCAATCTACGGATATTGCCACCGCCGATGAAATCGCCGCCGCCGCCAGTATCTTACAAGGACAAACCGCGCAGGGAACGCCCGTGGTTCACCTGCGCGGTTTGCAATTACCTGTATATGAGGAGGGGTCGGCGCGTCAATTACAACGCCCGCGTCACCTAGACCTTTTTCGTTAAATCGTCGGCGTTAAAATCATCCCCGTCATTGCTTGCCGATTCCGGCGCATCGGGACTGCTGAACAGGCTGTCGCTGTCGTTTTTCCAGGGTGCCGGTTCGGGCGTAGAAGGTGTTGTAAACAGACTGTCACCGCTCGTCGGGCGGGGTGCGGGTTCCTGTATACTCGTCGGAGTGTTGAACACGCTGTCACTGCTACTGCTCATCGGGGTCGGGTTTTCAATGTAGCCACCGGGGGTTGAACTGCTGAACCCTGTGCCGCCCGCTTTTGCCGCATTCATGGTCTGTTTTAAATCGTTGGCAGAGAAGTACGCAAGAGCGATTTGTGCGATAATCGGCACAGGTATGAGACACAGACCGATACCTACAAAGGAAAGACACCCGATGATACTCCAGGACACAAAGGATACAACGAGCCACAAACCTAGTCGTACTATCCCGGTATTGGTGAGGCCGCTGTAGATGTAACCTAGCCCCATAAATCCTAAGACCCCACCTACCAATTCAATCAAAAATGCAGTATCCGCATCTTTGGTTGATAGGTCAACATTGTTCAGCAAATTGCGAATTGCCGCCTGTCGCTCGACTGTATTCGTCTTGAGCGAGCTCATCCCTTCTTCTACCATCGTCTGCTCCTGTATTGAATATGGTAGCGAATAGTGGGTTTCAGTTGTTGCTGTTCCCATGCCACTATTCACCCACCACTGGCTACTTGTCACTGATTCACAGTTATCACTATAACATGGGATACCCTACGGATGCAACCCCCACCCGGTTTCACTTTGACCCCTGAACAACTCGCGGAGACGAACCCTTTATGGAGGGGGCTACTTACCCGCCGTTCCATCCGTTTATACCGGGATGAACCCGTTTCGGTTGAACTGGTAAATCAATTGTTGGCGGTGGCGGGGCAAGCACCTTCCGCCCATAATCGCCAACCGTGGCGGTGGGTTGTAGTTGCCACCGCCGACCACCGTCGTGCGTTAGCGGATGCCATGGCGATTGAGTTTGCCCGCGATTTAGAGAAAGATGGAGTGGACGGGGAGACGATTGTAAAAATGGTAGCACGCTCGCGCCAACGAATTGGCGATGCACCCATGTTGGTGTTACCCTGCCTCACCATGGCGGATATGGACACCTACCCTGACCCGATCCGCCAACAGCATGAATGGCAAATGGCGGTGCAAAGCGTTGCGCTTGCCACTCAAAATCTCATGCTTGCCGCTCATGCCGTCGGGTTGGGGAGCTGTTGGATCTGTGCGCCCCTCTTTTGCGCCCCTACGGTGCGTTCTGCCTTGTCCCTGCCCGATGAATGGGAACCGCAAGCCATCATCACGCTGGGCTATCCCGCCGCCGAAGGGCGTATTCGCCCCCGCAAAGGTGTGGAGGAGATTACCATTTATCGGTAGATACCCCGACAGAATGCCTTTATAACTCCACAATCCGTGTACCCTGTCCGAGGGTCAAGTGGATATTCAAACATATAGCTTCCACAATTTCCCGCGCCCTATGATGAGGCATCCTATCGCTATAAAAAATTACCTGAATGCCCGGGTCTTCTATTGAAAAGGCAATTTCGGTATCCTCTACCTTGATTCGATGGGACCCCCATCCCGGAATAGCTTCCGCCATGATGTGGAGTGGTTGTAATACGGTTGGATTCATAGATTCCGGAAATTCAAACCATTCCTCTTGGATAGGGCGAATTATAAATTCCCACATAATGTTCTCCGAAAACGTAGTCAGGTAGGGGCATCGCTACGCGCATGTGCGATGCACCCATCGTTAAAAACCCGCCCTTGTTCCAAAATGGGGCTTAAGTCCTTTAGGTCGGAGACAGGGGGTGCCGTTTACGGGTTTAAATGTTGAATTGCCCGCCCGACAAACCAACGGTGCCGTTCGCGCATCGTGCGTTCAACCTCAACGTCTAATCCCCATGTATGTAATTTCCCGGCAGGGCGGAGGGCGGCGTACAGGTCCCAATAGGGCAAATCCGTAAAATCTATGGGTGCCGAGACCTGATAGACTTCGGTAAATTCCGTCATTGCCTCTGTGCCTAACGCAAATAACAATTCCAGCCGCGCATTGGCGACATCCGCAAGCGGGTCGCCCACCGCCGCATCCTCCCAATCCAGAATCCCTGCCACCTTCCCATCATTCCATAATACATTCCCCAACCAGTAATCGCCATGAAGCAATCCCACCGGGTTGCGCCCTATAACATCACCAAAAGAAATTAATGCCGCCCGTACATCTCCTTCCGATAACGAATCATCCAAAACATCAGGCGGGGACGCGAGCATGGCGGATAGCCTGCCACTCATAGTGGGCAAAAAATCCAGATTAGTTGCGGATAATTTGATCTGATGAATGGCGGCGAGGTGTGTTGCAAGGTGAGCGATGCCATCGGGAATACTGTCTAACGTGAAATGCGTAACACCTTCGATAAATTCAATCACAATGTAAGGGGTGGGCAGGCGCGTACAGGAATCATCTACAAGATAGGGTTTGGGCGCGGGGATACCTGCTCTTTGTAATATGCCCAACAGCCGAAATTCATCGTGGGCGATGTGCGGATTGTGACGTAAATCAATCTCACCATGTTGCCGCACTACCATTTTCTGAATCGTACCATCCTCCAGTTCTGCTTCCATCGCCGTGACCTGGGCAGAAACCCCTCCTGTAAGATTCCATGCCCGCCGAAACGTAAGGGCAGGGTCTATTTTCTGAACGATCTGTACAAACGGAGTCATAAGCGGTTATTCTTCTGCCCCGGTAATACTTTCGCGCCGGGGGTTGCCATAAGCGGGGCGTTGCTCCTGTTGCAATTGTTCCCAATCAGTGTTTCGGTAGGCGCGGAGCGTGAAGGCGATTTGTTCATCAAAGGCGGCGGGGCTGTGGCTGTAAATCAGAGAGTGAATGGTGACGTGCCATCCATCAAGGTGGTTCGATTCATAGAGGGCATCCCGTTCAGCCGGTGAGGTGACATAAAATATTGCCACCCCGCCCAACGTGCCAATGAAATGATCGTGAAAAAGGCAAAGGGGGAGGGTGGCATCGGCAACAAATTCATTGAATTGCCGGTTTGCTTCTGCGGCTGTCGTACCGGGCGGGGCGAGGGCATGAATCAGATAACAACGGGGTTTGATGGGGCGATTCATAGGATTCCTTTCCGGGGATGGTCTCCTTATTATAGCCCCTGAGCGGAATGGAAACGCCGTTCCAAAGGACAGATATTTATTTTTTATTGCGATAGAGGTCACTATCCACTGCCTCTATCATTGCCGCTTTATCCAGAGTTGCTTCACTAAATTCCGCAATTTGATTTATCAACCCCGCCGGATGTTGCACCAAGTCCCGATAGGGAATTTGTAGGAACCGCACATTTGCTTGTCCCTTCAACCACTTTTCAACTTGTTGCAGGTGGGCGGAAAAAATCATACGTAATTCCGCTTCTTCGGAAGCCGGGGGCAGGGGTTCGCCCCGCCGTGCCAGCATTGCCCGTTGCGATGCCAGCACTTCGTCAAGGTCCCGTTCCATAAAGAACACCCGGTAGTCGTAGGTGGCGGGCAAATGGGGCAATAGCGCAGAAATCACTTTTACCGCCCGCCCCGGTGCCTCTGCCAGCCATGCGGTATCCCCTTCGGGCATTTTCTTCACCCGTTCAAATTCCAGATAGCCATAGGGGTTATCGGTATCCGCCGTGCGCTGATGGTCGGTGAGCGGCGAAATGCCCCCCGCCGCCAACATTTGCATCATCAAAGAGGT
>CBKYSX010000376.1:0-4883 GCA_966690745.1 uncultured Ardenticatenales bacterium | reverse complement strand
TAAACTCTGTTGACAAGATGATGCAGGAACACCCCCTCTTGGGAGGGGGTAGGGGGTGGGTTTCCGTTCACTCCTGCACCAATCTTGTTTGTCAGTACATAGCCATTGTAGCCATCGTTAAGAGAAATCTCCTTCAGAAAAACCTCTCTCCCTCTAACCTCTATCTCCCACGCCCGCCACTACCATCCGCTTCTTGCTCTCAATATAATCCAGACTCTGATGACGGAAATAGGTGTTATACAGTTCGGCATAATGCCCGCCCTGCGCCATCAATTCCTCATGGCTTCCCTGCTCAATCACCTGCCCCTTCTGCAACACCAGAATCCGATCCGCCGCCCGCACGGTGGAAAGGCGGTGGGCAATAATAATCGAAGTGCGGTTCCGACTCAGCAAATTTAACGCCTTCTGAATCTGTGTTTCAGTAAAGGGGTCAATGCTGGCGGTCGCTTCGTCCAGAATAAAAATGGAAGGGTTTTGCGCCAACACCCGCGCCAACACCACCAATTGCCGTTGCCCCATGCTCAAACGGTTTCCCCGTTCGCCCACATCACTTTGCAACCCATTCGATAGGGAATCGAGCCAGTCGGTCCCGACCTTGTTGGCAACCGCTTCGACCTCGGCATCACTTAATGCGGGGTTGCCATAGCGAATGTTGTCTGCCACTGTGCCATCAAACAGAAAGGGAACCTGACTCACGATTCCCAATTGTTGCCGGTACCGGGTTAAGTCCAACGCACGAATATCGTGTCCGTCAATCAGAATTTCGCCCTCTTGAAATTCATAAAAGCGCGTGACCAATTTGGCAATGCTGGATTTCCCTGCACCCGTATGCCCCACCAATGCCACACTTTCGCCTGGGCGAATCCGCACGGTAAAGTTTTGCAGAACGGGCGCGTCGGCTTTATAGCCAAAAGAAACATTGCGAAACTCAATCTCGCCCCGCATTTTCTCAATCGTTTCGTTGCCGTTCTGCCGTACTACCGATTGAGCATCCATCAAATCAAAGACCCGTTCGGTCGCGCTTAACCCACCCTGAAACTGACTCCAGAAGGAAGCAAGATTGACAAAGGGAAACCAGAATTGCTGGGTGCTGTTGGTGAAAAGATACCATGCCCCGGCGGTCACCGCTCCGCTCACCACCGCCATCCCGCCGAAATAAATTAGTACGGCAGACCCCAACCCGCTGAAAACATTGAGCACCGGGAAGATGGTCGAAAAGACAAAGCCGCGCTGTACATTGGCATCATAGCTGTTCCGATTGGCATGGGTAAAATCCTGATAAATCCCTTCTTCGCGGCGGAAGTTTTTGGCAACACTAATCCCTGTTACCGATTCCTGAATACTGGCATTGACATCCGATACCGCTTGCTGGCTGGTACGTGTTACCCGCCGCGCCACCGCCCGATAGGACCCCGCCACAATAAACGCCAACGGCGACACGCACATCAGCAGAAGGGTGAGCCGCCAATCAATAAAAATCAGGACAAAGAAGAGCATAAAGGCAAGCAGAAATTGCCCTGCCGTATCCGCCACCAGAATCGCTACCCGCCCGAACTCATCGGTATCACTCGTAATGCGGCTAACAATCCTCCCCGATTGATGCTCGTCAAAATAGGAAAGGTCGTGGCTCATCGTGGTGTTAAACGCATCGGTACGCATATCTCGCACGACATCCCCTAACATGATGCCCGTTTGATACCGTTGCACCCAGTTGAAGAGCCATACCACCACGCCGATGAGCAGAGTGCCACCGACCAACACAGCAATAACCCACTCTGCCCCCTGATTGGCGACATAATCCATGCCCTGCGCCACGAACACCGCCACAAACGCGCCCAACAATGAACGGAGAAAGAGCGCGGTGACAATCAACCCCATTCGTTTTTGATAGGGTTTGAAATAGGTCCAAATCCGCTCCAACAACTCGCGGTCGTTGTAACTTCGTTCGACTTTCTCTTTCGCCAACCCCTGAAAAATTGCCATAACGATCCTTAATAAAAGAGCGAAGAGTAAAGATAGTAAGATGTCTCTCTTGTTTCTTTACTCTTCGCTCTTATCTCTTCACTCTAAGTTCACAAATATCTCCCGATATGCCGCCGTCGTTGCCATCAGGTCATCGTGCGTACCAAAGGCGACTACTTCCCCTTTTTTCAAGACCAAAATTTTGTCGGCGCGGCGGATTTGGGAGAGGCGGTGGGTAATCAGAATCGTGGTGCGTCCTTCCGCCGCCACTTCAATCGCTTTCTGAATCTCATCCTCGGTGGCACTGTCAATCGCACTCGTGGAATCGTCCAGAATCAGAATGGCGGGTTGGGTCATAAAGGCACGGGCAATCGCCAGCCGTTGTCGTTGCCCGCCCGATAACATCACGCCCCGTTCGCCCACCACTGTGTCATATCCTTTGGGCAGGTTCATGATAAAATCATGCGCCTGTGCCGCTTTCGCCGCTTTTTCAACATCCTCTTGCGTAGCATCAGGGCGGGCAAAGGCGATATTGTCCCGAATGGAGCGGCTAAAGAGGAAAATGTCCTGTTCGATAATCGAAATCTGCCGCCGCAATGCCGCCATATCCCAATCACGCACATCCACCCCATCTACCGTAATTTGTCCCGTATCCACATCGTAGGTGCGGTTAATTAATTTGGCGATGGTGCTTTTCCCCGCGCCTGTCTGCCCCACTACCGCCAATAGCTGTCCGGGGGCTATTGTAAACGAGACATTTTGAAGAGCCTCCCGTTCCGGCAGGGAGCCATCCGGGGCGGTGCTTTTGTAACGGAAGGTTACATTCTCAAAATGCAGGTCGCCGCGCATCTCGGCTTCGTAGCCGCCGATATTCTGATCCATCTCGGTGTTGCCTGTAATCAATTCCAACACACGCCGCCCGCTGGAAATCCCCGATGAGGCTTGCGAATAGGCGAGCAGGGAAATAAAGACCGGGAAGCTGAATAATTGGATTAGCCCGACATAGGCAACCACATCCCCCACGCTAATTTCTCCCGCCTGCCATAAAACGATTCCGTGCCAGAAGCCGGTTCCGGTGGCAATTCCGTACAACAAAAGAGGCAAAAAGCGGGCTTCCAATGCCCCTTGTTTCACAAAGGCATTCCGTACCCCGTTCGACATCCGCTCAAAGCGGCTCATTTCGGTGGGTTCCTGTGCCATCCCTTTGACGGTTTCAATTCCCTCAATGGATTGTGCCAGCGCACTATTCATCTCCCCGAAACTGCGGCGGACTTCGGTGGTCACGGGGCTTAATTGGCGTAGGTAATACCCGACTGACAGAATATAGGCAATAAAGAAGGCGAGGGGGGTCACTATCAATTGCGGGTGAATCCCCGGCGCAAAGAGCAGAGGCATAATTAAAAAGTTGCCCGACCCGATAACGAGGTTAATCCCCGGCGAAAACATCAATGCCAATTCGTGGACATCATTGGTGGCGCGTGCCATCAGGTCGCCGGTGGGGTGTTGGTCGTGGAAGCGCATACTTTTGCCCAACAGCGACCCGTACAACTCTTCCCGCGCATCCCGTTCCAATCGCTGTCCCAACAGTTCGCTCCCGAAGTTCCGTCCCAATTGTAATATCCCGCGCACTGCCTGACTAATCACCAGCCAAAAACAAAGCCAGAAGAGTAAATCCACATCCGGCGTTGGTTTTACAATCGCATCAAAGGCTTGCCCCGTAATATAGGGAACCAATGCCCCACCCGCCGCGTTACCGAACGCGCCGAGGAAAATCATGAAAATAATGAGCTTATGCCGTAAGACATGGCTCATAATCCAGCGTAGTGGGGAGCGGGTATCGCTTTGCCACGCGTGAGAAACCGTAAATTCGCTTGCCATTGTGAAGGAGTGTCGCCGCCCGGAAGCATTGGATTCCGAAGCGGCGATGAGGGAATGAATTATAAGTATTGCTAACAGTTTATGAAGATAGAATAGCAAACAAAACTTGATTTGCACAGAGGTACGTCACGCTTTTTACAAAAAGTGCTTTCAAAAAATTCGACTATACTCTTTCTATCAAGTTGTTGATATGACCCTTTGTGGGGTGTTGATTCCACCAGTGGTAAAGGATGAATCAGGGCATGGTCGCACATTGGCGTACGATTCTGTGGATATGGATAATCACATCTGTTGTGGTCGGATTAGGGATAAATCGGGCAGAGGCTTTAGCCGCATCGCTCGATGGGAATACAGAGTATGGAAAAAGCCTTAGTCAATTACATAATTCGCTATCAGGACAACAATTCGCCTATTTCCCTTTGATTGCCGCCGCACGGGAGGGACTATATGTTTATCCCCAAGATCGTCGCTGGAGCATTGCATTTTTTCATGCCTACTACACCCTCCCCGCGACGATTCCTATAGAGTGGACAGGCAATCACAACCAATGTCATGCAGGCTCTGTTTCCCCTGCATTTCAAGCGGCGATTACCCGTCGGATTAACTATTTTCGGGCAATGGCAGGCGTTCCGGCGGTGAAACTGGATGGCGACTATTCAGCGCAGGCGCAACAGGTGGCGTTGATGATGAGTGTTAACCGCCGCCTTAGTCATGGTCCCACCCCCGATTGGATTTGCTATACGGAAAGCGGTACTGAAGGGGCAAACAGGTCTAATCTGTTTCTGGATGTGTATGGGGTAGATGCCATTACAGGGTACATGGCAGATGGGGGTGGCGATAACTTCCCGGTGGGGCACCGACGCTGGATGCTCTACCCCCACACTCGCTTGATGGGGGTAGGGGATATTCCGCCCCGGGATGGCTACCCCGCCGCGAATGCCTTATGGGTCCTCGATGATACATCGGATGAACCGCGCCCCGATACCCGCGAACCCTTTGTGGCATGGCCCCCGCCGGGGTATGTTCCTTATCAGGTGGTCTTT
>CBKYSX010000375.1:0-4887 GCA_966690745.1 uncultured Ardenticatenales bacterium | reverse complement strand
GGATTCTTATTATAAGGATGTGTTTGTGCGGGATCGGGAAAGGGGGGAAACAACGTTGGTGTCGGTAAACGGGGCAGTAGCGGCGAACCATGAGTCATACGCGCCCGCGATGTCCGCCGATGGACGCTCTATTGTCTTTGCCGCGCTTGCGGATAACCTGGTGGCGGGCGATACGAATGGGTACGCGGATATTTTCCGCAAGGATAGGGTAACGGGGGACATCGTGCGTCTTTCTGTGTCAGATGCGGGGATTGAGGCGAATGGGGAAAGCCGCCAACCCGCGATCAGTGGGGATGGGAGCGTGGCGGCGTTTGAGAGTGCGGCAACGAATTTGGTGGCGGGGGATACGAACGGGTTGCCGGATGTGTTTATGGTAACGATTACGGAAACGCCGACTCCTGCCCCCGGACGACTGTATTTACCTTTGGTTCGACATGCTTCTATCCCTGCTTTGCCTTACGAGTAGTACACGAACCGGGTAGCGTCGTTACCGGATAGGGTTCACCAAATTGGTAGGGATGGGCGTGGCATGATAGTGGCTCTTGAAAGGAGTAGAGATGAACAGGCAAGTGATATTGATTTTGATGCTTCTTGGTTTGGCAATCGGCACAGGAATAAGCCGCAGTGGTCAAGCGGCGGGTCCTTATTTACAGACATTACCCTTGATCAGTTTTGACCGTACGGCAACGAGTGCCTATCCAAAAATCGGGGCATTGACCTTTGGAATGACGGAATGGAGTGCTACGCCCCGCGTCAATGGGGATGGGAGTGTGGTGGCGATTACAACGGTTGCCGCGTTGAACGACTCGGATAGAAACGAAGAGCCGGATGTATATGTATGGCATCGGGAGCGGGGAGAATGGTTGTGGCTGACGGAAGGAGCCGACCAACCCTCGGAGGCGATACAGGTATCCGCCGATGGGCGGTATGTATTGGTGCGTTCGTGGGCAAATACGTTGGCGGCGGGGGACCGCAACGGCGGGGCAGATATTTTCCGCTACGACCTTGAAATGGAACAGATGCAAGCGGTCTCTGTTACCACCGCGGATGTTCCCGGCAACGGGGAGAGTGTGGAGGCGAATATGTCGGCGGATGGGCGGTGGGTGGTGTTCAGCAGTAGTAGCCGCGAGCTTCATTCCGCTACGCCGCCCTGTGATGCCGAAGCTCCCTGTAATACGATTGTGTATGTGCGGGATATGCAGAACCGCTATACGTACCCCGTCCCGATTTACCCGTCGAATGCGGTCAACCTTGCGATTGCCGACGGGGGACAGGTGGTGGCGTTTCAAGTGACCGAATCGGTGGGTGATAATTGCCTTGCGCCGGTGATGTATCAGTATGATTTTAGGACGGGGGCAACTACCCTGATAGCCTCTTCTTATCTAAACTCCAGCGAATTGGGGATTGTGAATGGTCTTACGGTATCGGCGGATGGACGCTGGGCAGGCTATTCAATGACACAACTCAAGGGCACCCGGAGAACCGATACCTTATGGTTACGGAGTTTGTATCCCGATGGACCCATTTATCTGATCGGGTTGCCTATCACTACACCCATGGCAGAGCCTGTAGTGGAAGGGGGTTGTGGCGGTACGATAGCACCGACATTACCTGAATTGAGCCTGTCGGCGGATGGAATGCGGGTGGTTTTTACGCAAGAGAATAGTGAGGGACGACGATCCACCGCGTTGTATGATCGCGGTTCGAACGGGCTGGTGGTGGTGAGCCGGGCGGGGGATGGGTCGGCGGCAAACGGCGATTCGGAGGGACTGGTGGTGAGCGGTAACGGGCAGAGTGTCTGGTTCCAAAGCCGTGCCGACAATTTAGTGCCGGATGACCCTAACGGAAACGGGATGGATATTTTTGTGTGGGATAATTATGCGGTAAGCGGAATCTTACCACCCCCGCCCGACCCTTCCTCTTCCACGCTACCCGGCTCTGATGTGTTATCCGGCGGCGGTACCTTAATCAGCCTGACAGGTGGCACGGAGTTTGGCGGGTATGCACCTAAGGTGTCGGCAGATGGGGGGACAGTATTGTTTTCCTCGTTCTCGTCGGATGTGGTGGAAAATGATACCAACGGCGTTTCCGATGTTTTTGTGTGGGAACGGGCAACGGGCTTGTTCACGAGGGTTTCCGTAAAAAGTGACGGGACGCAGAGTGATAATCATTCTACCGGGCTGGCAGTGTCCGCCGATGGTCAGTATGTCCTCTTTCTCTCGCTGGCATCCTTTACCTCGGACGACACGGACAATGATTATGACCTGTACCGTCATGACCGGGTGACGGGAAAGACGCAATTGGTGGCACGCAGTTATATGGGGCAACCCTTATCGGGGACTTCTACTGCGGCACTTTCGCCCAACGGGCAACGGGTGTTCTTTAGTGAGGGTCCCTATCAATATGGACAACGTGCCTTTCTATATGATTTTGTGACGGCGACGTTGATTCCGGTGACGGCTCCGAATGGCGCACGGATTCAAGCACCGGCGCATTTTGGATTTAGTGCCGATGGTCAACATCTCCTGTATGCCGATAAGAGTGCCTATTGTTTCGGCGAAGAGATTTATCGGCAATCGGCGGTGGATGGCGGACGCACCCTTCTGCGCCATACCGACAGCGGCTATCGTGTAGGGGGCGATACGGTCCATAGCGCGATGTATTACAGCCCCACGCTGTCAACCGGGGGAGAGGGATGGTTAACCGGGTTTTACCGTTATGATGCGCCCGGATTGACGGGGCGGAGCGGGTTGTGGTCGGTGGATGATGAGGGCGAACGGGTGGAGGTGTATGCGTTTGAGGGGTCGGGGTGCCAGAATTTTCAGCGTACCAGCGCGGCACAGAGCGAGGATGGGGCGCGGGTTGCCTTTAGTGCGCCCGACCTGTTTATGGCATTGCATCCGGTGATTGCCGCCGACACCAATCTGGTGAACGATTTGTATTTGTATGACCGTGAAACGAACACGTATCGCTTGCTGTCGTCCACCAACGCGACGACCCCGGAGTATGGAGCCGATGGGCTTTCAACGGCTCCTTCGATTTCGGCGGATGGTGGGGTGGTCGTGTTTGTTTCCACCGCTACGAACCTTGTGCCGGGGGATCTGAATCAGCCAAATGTGGATGTGTTTGTATGGGTGGAGGAGTAGGATAAGAAACAATTCCAAAAAGCGTCAGGTTGTAACGAGCCTGACGCTTTTTTTGATTGCTAATGAACCCTCCGTCTGCTAGCGTTGGAACGGAACAGGTGACAGGAGGGCAACCATGGAAACCAAACGATTAGATGTAACGTTGGCGCAGGCGGAAGGGACGGTGACGGCGCGGTTTGCGCGGGTGGGGGTGGTGGATAAGGATGGGGATGTGGTGGCGGCGAGTGCTTTTACGCCGGGGCAGGAGGTGCCGATGACGTGGAACCATGAATGGGGTGATCCGGTGGGCAAAGGGATAGTCAAATTGGTGGGGGAAGAGGTGCGGTTGGAGGGGCGGTTCTTTCTTGAAACGGCGCGGGGGCGCGAGGCATACGCGACGGTGAAGGCGATGGGGAATTTGCAGGAGTGGAGTTGGGGCTTTCGGGCAACGGCGGTGCAGTATGAACAACGGGAGGGGCGGCGGGTGCGCGTAATTACGGGGGCGGAACTGTACGAGGTGTCGCCGGTGTTGGTGGGGGCGGGGCGCGGAACGGGGACGGTGGCATTAAAGGGAGAGGTGGGAGCAAGAGGGAACGACGTGTGGCGGGAGTGGATGCGTTTTGCACGACACCATAGTAAAGGTGTCTAAGCAAAAGCGGGCGCGGCTCAATGTAAGCCGCGCCCGCTTTTTTTAGTGGCAACCCATCCACGACGATTCAAAGGTTGATCACACAGCCGTTGCGGTATGACGATTGCTCATGCGGAAGGTCAATAGGGTTGAAAGTAAGGGCGCAATGAGTTGAGCCACAGTTGGAATGGCAAGCAGAACAGGTGCGAGGTCCGTAATATCGCGGTAGGAATAGGGAATCTGGAGGGAAAGCAATAGTGTTCCTGCCAATACGGTAATCCCCCACACCACACCCATCATCGCCAGATGGACTTTTACGAACGTTGCGGTGAGTTGCTTGCTTTGTGTTTGGGGATAGCTTTGTTCCACGAAGACGGCGAATACGAAGAGCGCGATGAACCATTTACCGGGAAAGAAAAAAATCATTTCCATCAGCCCCATAGCAAATGCGCCCATGCCCGAATAATAGCCGAAACTGTAAAGGCAATAATAGGTCATCGTAGCAAAAAGTACGCCGATTATCAGGCAGGCAATCATCAGAAGCGCAGATGTCGAGGGTTTCATGGATGGGTCCTTTCATGGAAAGCGATAGGGCTACGATACCAACCTCTGACTGCCAGAACCATACGATGAAGTGCCAAAAAGTGCCATGTTTCGGAATCCCGGCTAATTCCCCAACGGTCATCATCGCGACTATTTTTGGTAAAATCCTGAATTCTGATAAAATTTCTATCACGATAAACCAATCAAATTCTAATATTTGTTTATGTGAGGAGTCATCCGTGAAAACAATGCTGATACGGCTCACCATCGCTATCTGGTTTGTGGGGATGGGGGGGGTGGCGGTACGGGGGATGCCCGTGCAGGGGCAGACCCCTACAGAGCAAAAAAACTATCTTCCGTTGATAACGCGTCGTGCGTTCGCCTTTCCCCCGGCGAATTGGGGTGATTATGTGGCGATGTTTGTCAGTAAGGCAAGCGGTACGAGTACGATTTACACGATGCGCGGGGATGGGAGTGATCTGACCCCGCTGACGGTAGATGCCCAACCGAAACGGGAGCCACGCCGTTCGCCCGATGGACGATATATCGCTTATGTTCACACCGCCATAGATTGGTATGAGGCATTGGTGG
>CBKYSX010000374.1:0-4889 GCA_966690745.1 uncultured Ardenticatenales bacterium | reverse complement strand
CAATCCGCAGGAAACACCGGGGATGGCAGAAGAGGAGTGGCGACGATCCATCCACGATTTTTATACACTCGATGGCGCGTTAGCCCTACGTAATCAACTGGCACGATGGCAAGGGGGCAAATTGGTGATGCACATTACCGAAATGCCGATTAAATGCCCGGTCGCGCCGCTGGAATTTCTTTTTCTGGCGGATTGGTTCTTTCACGAACAGGGCATTCGCAACAAAGTTGAGATAACGCTGGTCACACCTTTGCCCGGTGCGTTTACCAAACCCCGCGCCTCGGAAATGCTGGGCGGGATGTTGGAAGAAAAACGGATTCGGGTTGTGCCTGAATTTAATATCGAACGGGTAGACCCCGATACGAAACAAATTGTTTCCTACGATGAACAGGTGGTGGATTATGACCTGTTAGTCACGGTTCCGCTCAATATGGGGGATGAGGTGATTGCCCGCTCGGAGATGGGGGATGAATTAAATTTTGTCCCCACCGACAAACACACCCTCCGCGCACACGATTTTGAGAATGTCTTTGTGTTGGGGGATGCGACCAATTTGCCATCTTCCAAAGCCGGGTCGGTGGCACACTTCCAGGTGGATACCTTTATCGAAAATTTCCGCCGCTATCTGGAGGGGCGCGAGTTGTTGCCCGCGTTTGACGGACACGCCAACTGTTACATCGAATCGGGCTTTGGCAAAGGGTTGTTGATTGATTTCAACTACGATGTGGAGCCGTTGCCCGGCAAATTCCCGCTTCCGGCGGTGGGTCCCTTCTCGCTGTTAACTGAATCCCGCGCCAACCACTGGGGCAAGATGATGTTCCGATGGATGTACTGGCATTTACTGTTAAAAGGTCGCGAGCTCCCGATCCCTGCTCAAATGAGCATGGCGGGCAAGTGGCAGTAGGAGATGTGCGATGACGATGTTGACGCTTGACCATGCCGAATTGGAATCGCTGACCTTTTCAATAGGTGCCCTTGCAGAGCAAGTTCAGCAGTTGCGGAGCGAGGTTTCAGAGCTCCTGCTAACCACCCGCGCCACCGAACAACGCTGGCAACCATGGGATGATTTTGCAGGCGGGATGCAACCGATTGTCAGGGAAGGGTACGCTCTTGCTGTAGAGGAATTGCGCCGGTTGGAAGGGGAATTTGATCAAGAGGATGTGATTCGACTGATACGCCGCCTCCTTCGAAATATCCGCACCTTTGAAACGCTGTTAAGCGAGTTGGAAAGCGGGCGGGATTTAGTGCAAGACCTTGCGCCCCTCACCAAAGGACTGATGACCGGTGTTACAGATGCCTTTGCACTGTTGGAAAGCAAAGGGTATGTAGATTTCGGGCGTGAATTGCTCGCAATCGTGGATCGGGTGGTCATAACTTACAGTGCGGAAGAGGTGCGGCAACTTGGTGACAATGTGGTGCTGATTTTGGACACCATCAAAGCCATGACCCAGCCGGAAATTATGACGATGATGGGCAACCTAACAGGAACGCTACGGGATTTGGAACGCCAGCCCCAAGCCCCGCCACCTTCCTTGTTTGCCCTGATGCGCCAATTAAATGACCCCGATGTGCGGCGCGGACTGGCATTGACCTTAAATGTGGTCAAAGCGGTTGCGCCTGCCGGGGACAGTGAATAACCACTATCGCAGTTAATACATGAACGGGGTGGCGTGTACATCCCGTGATAGGAGTAAGACCATGACCACGCAACTTTTGGCTGTCCCGACCGACAAAGAAGGCTTTTTGCTCGATCCAAATGACTGGAATCGTGAAGTCGCCGTAGCAATTGCTCACGAAGAAGGGATTAACCCTGTAACGCCGCGCCATTGGGAAGTGATTGAATTTTGCCGCGATGAATATTTCCGCACGGGAGAATCGCCAACCCTGCGCCGGATTACCAAATCGTCCGGGGTAGATACGAAAGAGTTATACGGGCTTTTTCCGAAGGGTCCGGCAAAAAAAGTGGCGCGGATTGCCGGGTTAAGCAAACCGAAGGGCTGTTTATAACAGCCACTACCCTTTAAGGGAACAATATAGCATCAAGGAGTATGCTCATGAATAATAATGATACACGCAAACTGGCGATTATCTGTTCCAAAGGGACGTTGGATATGGCATATCCGGGCTTAATTCTGGCGAATGCGGCGCGGATGTTGGGCATTGATGTGATGATTTTCTTCACCTTCTGGGGGATGGACATCATCACCAAACGGAAAGTAGACCATTTAAAGGTCTCCCCCGTGAGTACGCCGAGCATGGGGATGCCCACGATGGTGGCAGGATTGCCGGGCATGACCGATCTGGCAACCACGATGATGAAACACCAAATTGAAATGCTGGATGTGCCGCCCGTCCATGAATTTTTAACGATGGTGCATGACGCAGGTGCAACGCTTTATGCCTGTAAGATGTCGGTGGATATGATGAAACTGGACGATGAGGATTTTGTGGAAGAAGTAGACGGGGTTATCGGCGCGATGGAAATGCTGGAACTGTCCGAGGGGGCGCAGTTGCTGTTCATCTAATCCAAAAATTATGTAAAGTGAGGTAAAGAAAAACAACCCCGTTGGTCGAATCAACCGACGGGGTTGTTGGTTTACATCAGCGACGTTTAGTTTTTGGCGATATTCCGCAAAACGGTTTGCAAGATACCACCGTTCTTGTAGTAGTTGACTTCAACGGGTGTATCCAATCGGGAAATGGCGTAGAAGCTCAACACCGAGCCATCGTCGCGGGTGGCGAGCACTTCAATTTTATCGCCCGGTTGCATATTCTCATTGATGCCGCGAATATCAAACACCTCACGCCCGGTCAAGCCGAGGGATTGCCAGCCTTGGGTTTCCACAAATTGGAGCGGTAGCACTCCCATCCCTACGAGGTTGGAGCGGTGAATCCGTTCGTAGCTTTCCGCGATGACCACTTTGACCCCCAGTAAGAAAGTACCTTTCGCCGCCCAGTCCCGACTGGAGCCGGTTCCGTATTCCTTCCCTGCCAGTACAATCAAGGGCGTTCCCTCTGTTTGGTACCGCATCGCGGCATCATAGATGGAGGTTTCTTCGCCGGAGGGCAGGTGAACCGTTTTCGGTCCTTCCGTGCCGGGGAGCAAATTGTTCTTGATGCGGATATTGGCAAAGGTGCCGCGCATCATCACTTCATGGTTGCCGCGCCGACTGCCATAGGAGTTGAAATCGCTCGGCTGAACCCCATGGTCAATCAGATATTGCCCTGCGGGGGATTTGACCGCAATTGACCCTGCCGGGGAGATATGGTCGGTGGTAATCGAATCACCCAGCACCACCAACGCCCGCGCCCCGATCACATCCTGCCCGTCCAGCGTTTCAGGCTCCACCGGAAGGTTTTCAAAGAAGGAGGGGCGGCGAATATAGGTTGAATCCTCTTTCCAGTCGTAGAGCGCGCCCTGCGGAATTTCAATCCCCTGCCATTCTTCGCTTCCGTCATAGACATTACCGTATTCATGTGTGAACATTTCAGCCGAGAGCGATTCGGCAATCGTATCCCGAATTTCCTCTTGCGTGGGCCAAATGTCGCGCAGATAGATGGGGTTGCCCTCTTCGTCCTCGCCCAGGGGGTCTTTAGAAAGGTCTTTGTCTACCGATCCTGCCAGCGCATAAGCAACCACCAATGGCGGTGATGCCAGATAGTTTGCTTTTACGTTCGGGCTAATCCGTCCTTCAAAGTTGCGGTTGCCCGACAGCACAGCGGCGGCAACAAGATTGCCTTCGTTAATCGCATCTACCACTTCATGGTTCAACGGACCAGAGTTCCCGATACAGGTGGTACAGCCATAGCCAACCACATTAAAGCCGAGCGTATCCAGATACGGGGTCAAACCCGCTTTATCCAGATAATTCGTGACGACGCGAGAGCCGGGAGCCAGTGAGGTTTTGACATAGGAAGGTACGCGCAAACCTTTTTCTACCGCCTTTTTCGCCAACAGTCCCGCCCCCACCATCACGCTGGGGTTGCTAGTATTGGTGCAGGAGGTAATAGCGGCAATTGCTACGAAGCCATGCCCCACCGGGGTCGCCGCGCCATCCGACCCTTCCACGACGGCTTTGCGGGTGACGACATCGCCGCTCAACCCATACCCGGCATTACCCACCGGGGCGGTAAGGGCAGAAGTGAAGGATTTTTGCATCAGGTTCAAGGTTACGCGGTCTTGCGGACGTTTCGGTCCCGCCAGACTGACTTCGACGGTACTCAAATCCAGTTCGAGTGTGTCGGTGAAGATGGGGTCAGGGATGTCATCGGTGCGGAACAACCCTTGTTCTTTGTGATAGACCTCGACCAACTCAATCAAATCTTCTGAACGACCCGTCTGGCGAAGATAGCGCAGGGTTTCATTGTCTACCGGGAAGAAGCCAATGGTTGCGCCATATTCGGGAGCCATGTTTGCAATCGTGGCACGGTCGGCAAGGCTCAACGCACTTAGACCAGAACCGAAAAATTCCACGAACCGCCCCACCACGCCATGCTTACGAAGCATCTGGGTAACGGTTAGCACAAGGTCGGTGGCAGTCGCCCCTTCGGGCAAGCGTCCGGTCAATTTGAAGCCCGTCACCTGCGGCAGGAGCATATAATAAGGTTGCCCCAACATCACGGCTTCGGCTTCAATTCCACCCACGCCCCAACCGACTACACCCAGACCATTAATCATCGTAGTGTGACTATCGGTACCGACCAATGAATCAGGGAAGACAACAATTTCCCCTTCGCTTTCCAATTGGCGAACCACCGTTGCCAGATATTCAAGGTTGACCTGATGGACAATCCCCGTGGCGGGCGGAACCACCGTGAAATTCTTGAAGGCAGTTTGCCCCCAACGGAGGCACTCATCCCGTTCACGGCTGCGCTCAAATTCTTTTTCG
>CBKYSX010000373.1:0-4892 GCA_966690745.1 uncultured Ardenticatenales bacterium | reverse complement strand
ACCTTATTACACCGGAACGACAAGAGCAATTCAAAGAGCTTCGAAACCTTCAGTCCCCCAAAGAAGAAGCCTTCGCCCTTGCGGGAGATTGGTTATCTACAATTACCATAGAACCCGAATTGCCAATGTCAACTATGGATTGGCAATCTGTTGCACACGTTTGTTATTGGGAAGGACACCTTCTTTCCTCACCTAGGTTGTACAATACGTTACCACAAAATATTTTAGATCAAGTAGTAGCAGATTTACCGTTGAGTACGATTGCCGATCTGTCTTTTGGATTGCATAAAGCTAATCCTGAGTACTGTTCAAAATGGTTAGAACAACATCGTCCATTTTTGGAAAAACGACTGGCAGATGAATATTTTGTTGTTTCTTTGCAGGAAGAAAATGAAACTCTGATAATTCATTTTCTTTTATTACCCCGAAGTAAGCCCAATGAGGAAAATAATGAAAGGAATACTAGTTCTAGCATTCATCATCTTGAAACTTTGGAAAGGATTGAAATGGTACGTAGGTTATTACCTACCTACAAAAAATATGGCTCTCAAGGCTACGGTCATAAATTAAGTAGTTGGAATTTACCTCTTGATGAGACAACAAAAACAGGAATTAATATAGAGGCAATAACTCCTTCTTGGGTTAAAAGGATTAATTCAATCACAATTGGCATTACTAATTATTACTTGAGAACAGAAACATGGCAAGACTACATTAATTATAATGTTAGAATGCGAAATTCATTGGTCCACTCTCTGATTAACCTGCGCAAGGGTCTCATTAAATATCTTTCAGGAGCAAGATCTATAAATATCATTGAGCGATACATTGATCTTCGCAAGTGGGAAGAATGCCAGAATATGTTATCAGAAAAAGTTCTATTGCCTCAGCAAGCAGTAGACCCTTGGGGTTACTCGCACGAAAGTATTGATAGAGAGCAACTTGGGCCATCAGGGTTTGATTCCCGTACTCTTATATCGCAGAAATATCAACTATATGCAAAAGCAGAAAGTGTTTTTACGTCTTCTCTCTTAAACTTCTTCAAACACGCCCTTCACGTAATTTGGACTAATTTCTTAGTAGGGGAACTATTAGAAAGCGATCCAAAACGGCACAGTTTGCTGAAAGGCTTAAAAGCCAGAGGCATTAACACAAACTTAAATCACACTTCGACCGTGGTGTTAAGAAATGCTTTAAACGAAATGCCGCTCTATCAAAAACAATTCCATAATCTATTCTCAAATTTTATTGCCCCAGAAGGTTTGGTAAAACTTCAAGACCAAGAATTTAAAGTTCTACGAGACATCTGGAATCTATGGTACTTTTTTGCCTATCAACCACGAGAGAAGTTGGTAACACCTATTGATAAGATGCGTAAGGAAATAATACGAACCGAAAGAGAAATGTTGGATCAAATTCAAAAGACTCTTGAAGATTTTAAAGAGCAGAATAAGGGTATAAGCGTCGTTTTACTATCACACAGGGATAAATTCCTAGAGGAACCAACCTTATGGTTCCATATTGACGTACTTAATCCCCTTGAGTTCTATTTAAGCATCGAGAAGTTAGTATTTTTCTTGCGTCAAGCAATAAGTAAGCCTTCCTTTGAGTCGCTTAGATACCATTGGATAAATGATAATTGGAGATACACTATTATCGTTCCAACTATCCGAGGTAGAATGTTGGATAAACAAATTTGGCGGTTGTTTACTCAAACAACAATTTTTGGTAACGATGAAATAGGAGAAAAAATCTGGCAATATAGGCTTATAGAAATTTCTGATGAGGATTTAGAGAGATTAAAGATTATTGTATGGAAATCCGAAAAAATTGAAATGGCAAACCAATTCGCTAATAGCGTAGCGGAATTATCGTTTTTGGTTGCTCGTCTCGTTGAGTTCAATGCCGTCCCAGACGTTAATGAAGCAGGACTGGATCTTTTTAGAGATCATATCAAGGAACAATCTGCAGAAATAAGCAAACATTGTCAAATTGCGTTTGATATTATGGGGGAGTTAATCAATGAATTTAATGAGTTACCCGAGGAACAGAAACCACAAAGATCTGAATTAATAAATGTAATTAACATTATGATACAACTTAATCCGCTTCTACGCCCTGGTGAGGGTGTAGAAGATAAAGTTGAGGCTTTTATTCCACTTGAAGACTTGGCACAATACGCTGAAAAACTTAATAAAGCTGTTCCTCTAGCACAAGCTCTCAAACTTTATTTAATAAGTGACGAAATAGATCATAACCTCGTTGCATAGTGTTACTTTTCTATCCATCCTAGTCCCCTAGTACCATCGGTTGCTTGACACCCCTACCCTCAATCCTTTATATTGATAGTAAGTTAAATTAACTTACAAAGTATGTACTAGTATTGCCTTGCAATGATGCAAGGCAGGGTCATGGTCTGAATTACATCGCTGTCGGTTCTCTCCCCCCACCCACCTCACCCTGCAAAAGCGGCGTTTCGTGAAAGATGCCGCCCACCTGTGAAGGAGAAACCCTTATGACCCGTCCGCGTCGGTGGCTGTTTGTTGTAGTACTGGTCACATTGTTCCTCACTGTTGGCAGTGCTGTCTATGCTCAGAGCAGTTTCATCTATACCTATCGCCTTGATTCCAATTGGGGCACAGGTTTCCAATCCAGCGTGACGATTCAGAATCAGGGAGCAACGATTCCCAATTGGACGCTGGAATTTGATTTTCCCCATACGATTACCAGTATCTGGGATGCCCGCGTGGTATCGCGGGTGGGCAATCGTTACACCATTCAAGGCAACACTTGGAACAAGGATATTCCCGCCAACGGCTCGGTGGCGTTTGGCTTTAACGGGACACCGAACGGGGCACTCAATCCGCCCACCAATTGCACCCTCAACGGGCAACCGTGTACGGGCGGTACCCCCCCTACTCCCACCCGAACGCCCACTATCGGCGCGAGTGCCACTGCTACCCGTACTCCGACCGCAGGACCGAGCCGTACCCCGACGCGCACCCCCACCCGAACGCCCACTGTGGGCGCAACCGCCACCCGCACCCCGACCCCCAATGTACCACCCCCCGGCGACAAACGGGTGATTGGTTATTTTGCGGCATGGGGGGTGTACGGGCGCAATTACCATGTCAAAAATATCGTCACCAGTGGCTCTGCGCCGCGCCTGACCCATATCAATTACGCCTTCGCCAATATTTCGTCGAACCTTGAATGTCAGATTGGCGATTCCTATGCCGATTATGACCGCGCCTACAGCGCCGGCGACAGCGTGGATGGCGTGGCGGATACGTGGGATGCCGGGGCATTGCGAGGCAGTTTTAACCAACTCCGCAAATTAAAACTGCAATATCCGAACATTCAGGTGATGATTTCCGTGGGAGGCTGGACGTGGTCGGATAAATTCTCGGATGCCGCGCTGACGGCGCAATCCCGCGAACGCTTTGTGCGTTCCTGTATTGACCTGTACATCAAAGGGCAATTCGCGCCGGGGCTGAATTATCCGGGCATTTTCGATGGGATTGATATTGATTGGGAATATCCCGCCGCCTGCGGGAATACCTGTAACTACCGCCCCGAAGATACGCAGAATTTCACCCTTCTTTTACAAGAATTCCGCCGCCAATTGGACGCACTGGAAGCACAAACCGGGGACGACTATCTGCTGACGATTGCCGCGCCCGCCGGGCCGGACAAAATCAGCAAAATTCAGGTCGGGGCGATTCACCAGTACCTGGATTTCATCAACATTATGACCTACGACTTCCACGGGGCGTGGGAGAACACCACGAATTTCCATTCGCCGCTCTATGGCAACCCCGCCGACCCGACCTATTCGCAAGGGCTATGGACGGACAATGCCGTGCAATTGTGGTTGAATGGCGGCACCCCCGCGAACAAATTGGTGGTCGGGGTTCCCTTCTACGGACGTGGCTGGCGCGGGGTGCCGAATGTGAACAATGGCTTATATCAACCCTCGCAAGGGGGCGCGGCGGGAACCTATGAAGTGGGGATTGAGGATTACAAAGTACTGAAAGGGCTGGAAGCCACCTACGGACGGTACCGCGACCCCGCCAGCGGTGCTTTCTATATCTACAATCCGGGCACCCAAATCTGGTGGAGTTACGACGACCCGACTTCCATGGGCAACAAGATGAGCTATATTCGCAATCGCGGGTTGGGTGGGGCAATGTTCTGGGAATTGAGTGGAGATGACAGTAGCGGAAGCCTGATTCAGGCGGTGCATCAGGGGTTGAATCCGTAATTGTCTAATCATTCCGCTGGAAACGGCGGGGCAAATCATCGCCCCGCCGTTTCCATGCGCCCCATTTCCCCGCCCTAAAGGGACGGGGCTAGCTACATATGCTTATATGCCGGAAACCTTCCGAAAATCCATGTAGCTAGCCCTGTGGCTTTAGCCCGGGGTGGTCATGGGTAGATTCAATTTATTTCCTTACCAACGGCAGGTAGGTTACGTGGTCAACGGGTTCGTTGGAGGTACAGCGTTCCCGGCTCCAGGGGGTGAAGGAAACTCCGTTGCTGACTTCATCCCCACGCCCTCTGCTGTTCAGGGTGGGATGGTAGGGACCGGTGATACTGCCCCACCACAGGTTGCGGGCATCAATCGGGCTGGAGGGGCTTTGGTTGAATAAGCCGTTGCCGGAATTACGCTCGATATCCAAACAGACCAGAACGGGGTCTGCCGGGAAACTGGGAACGGTGGTCTGGGTGGAAATCCCGTGAATCCGGTTGAGCGTAAATTGGCTGTTGCGAATGGTCGGCGAGGCATCCACAATTTGCAACGCGGCAACATTGATTTCACAGCAGTTAATGTTGCCCGCATAGCGGACAATGGCATAGTCCATGACGGAACTGTCATCGCTCGAATTGCT
>CBKYSX010000372.1:0-4894 GCA_966690745.1 uncultured Ardenticatenales bacterium | reverse complement strand
GGGCGGTAAGGTGCGGTGGCGTTCAAAGGCGGCAAAAATCTGCTCCCATTCGGCTTCGGCGGCGCGGATGTCGCTGTCGGGGATCGCTTTTTGCCGTTCAATCAATGCCTGCAATGCCTCCTCGTTGTAATATTTACGCATCATCGAGGCGTAGTTGGCGGGGTGGACACTCTGAATCAACATGCCCAGCGTGGCGGGGGGCAGATCGTCCATGCCATCCCGCGATAACAGGTTGACCAACTCCTCAATCGCGCCAATCACCTTTTGGTGTTGTTCGATTTGGAGCTCCAACGCGGCTTTTTGCACCATCAGCGAGCCGCGAATATCAAAGGTCGGGCGATTCAGAATTTCCTTGATTTCCGCCAGCGACAACCCCATCCATTGCAGGGTCTGAATCTGTTGCAGGCGCAGTAAATCGCGGATTTCATACTCACGCCAGCCGTGTTCCGGCTCCCGCACCGGGGTGAGCAACCCGATCTGGTCGTAATGGTGCAGGGTACGAACCGTGACCCCGGCGAGTTTGGCGAAGTGGGCAGGCGAGAAGGATTTCATGGTGAGTGATAAGTGGTGAGTGAAGAGTGAAAAGTGAACGACAGCAACAACAGTGACAACAGTGAACGACAGGAACGGCGCACGGCGTAACGACGCAGGGTTTTTTCTTGTAGGGGCGGGTCATCGGAATGAAAAGCCATCCAACCAGTGTTAAAGACCCGCCCGCCATTGGGAACGACGAACGGCAGATTCACCACTAAGAACACAAAGAACGGCAACGGGCGTAGGGGCGACAGCATCCGCACGATGTTGTTACGTGATGGGATTTGGGCATGAAACCAATTCTATTGACAGGCAAATATGCGGCATGACGGATGCTTCGCCCTGCCGTTCGGACGGGACGCAAGGAATTTTGTGGGGTAGGGGCGGGTCACATCCCCAACGCTACTCCCAACATGGACTTATGACCCGCCCGCCGTTCGGATACCATGCACGCTTCAAGACGCAGGACGCAGAAAACGACACCCTTACCCCCACCCTGCTCCTTTTTAATTCCTGACGGCATACCATACACTATAACGTTACGTCATAGTCAAATTGATATCGTTGACAATTTTCGTGGGTGAGAAAATCAGAGTGAGGCGGAAAATGTTGAATGGAAACGACAACCACAACGTCCCCGTTGTGATTGCCCGTCTGGTTATTGTTTGGTGAGGGTATCCAGAATTTTAAGAAGGGTCGGCAGGCGATACGCCCCCGCCATTGTCACAACATGGCGGGCGGCGGTATCTACATCCGTGCCGATGGCGGTGATAAAGAGGGGTTGGTGGCTCTCGCCGCGTAGCACCAGGCGCACATGGGCGCGGTTTTCATGGAAGGGGCGTTTGGCAACCCCGATCACGGGCAGTTTCCCCTGCAATGCTGTGTAGAGGTGATAGCCCAGCCCCGGCTTGCCCTCATCGTCCAACGTCACATACCCATCTACAATCAGGGCATCAATCACGGTAAGGTCAACCTGCGCCAACACCGCCAGCAGACAGGGGAGTTCCCGTTGGTAAAAGGCTCCCGGTACGTAGGGCGCAACGTCCGGAATAGTGGCGGTATAGGTGGCGGCGGGGGCGGTATCCTGCCAGTGGTCAAAGGCAATCGCGACGGCTTTGGCGGTAGTATCGGTGGGGTAGCCGACATCAAGGGCAAGGAACATCGGGTTGCTCCATCGGTAAATTTCCCGTTACAATAGCGTTCATTCTCTACAAGGCAACCCTGTGACGGAGGGCGTATGTTTGGGAAATTAACATTGGCACAAAAGAAAGCATTGCAGACGATTTTGATTCAATCGGGCGCGATTGCGCTCAGTGGTAGAACGACCTTTTTGATGAATGCCGGGTTGGAACGATTACTGCCTGTTCTCCCTTTAGGGGAAGTGGATACGATTTTTGCGGGGGCGTTGGTGCGGGAATGTGAACGGCTGGGCGCACCACCGGATTTAGGAGAGTATGCCACTGTTTTATTAATAGTGGCGGTACGTCATACGGTTTCTGGCTTCCCCGACATGGTAACTACCCTGAATGAGATGATTGCCGCCTACGTGGCTGACCACGCCCAAAAATATCCCCTCTCCGATTCACCCCAGCCCACCCCCCCAACGCCAGCCACCGCCTCGACGACCTTGCCACCCCTCACTAAAATCCTCTTTCTTGCCGCCAACCCTGCCACACTCCCCGCCCTACAACTCGATCAAGAGATGCGCGAAATTGCCGCGAAATTACGGGATGGGGATGCCCGCCGCCGCTTTGATCTAAAATCGGAATGGGTGGTCCGTGCCGACCAACTAACATCCCATTTGCTCTTTTATAAACCTACCATCGTTCATTTTGCGGGGCATGGAGAAGCAGAGGCGGGGGTTTATTTGCTGGACCGCACCGATACGGCGTATATGCTGGCGCCCGATGTCTTTGCCGACTTGTTTACGATTCGCGGGGTGCGGGAAGCGTTGCGTTGTGTGCTGATTAACGCCTGCTGGTCGGAACATCAGGCGCAGGCGTTGGTGGATATTGCCAATGTGCCACATGTGATCGGAATGCGCGAAGCCGTGCCGGATCGTGCCGCCCGCGCCTTTGCCGGGGGGTTTTATCTGGGCTTGAGCAATGAAATGGCGATTCCCGATGCCTTTGAGCTTGCCTGTGTCCAGATGGCGCAGGAAATGAATGACCGCCGCTATCGTAGTGTGCCGCGCTTGCTTCCCTAATGCGTGACAGAATCTACAAAATCTACTGTGAAGGACACCCCCCGTCGGGTTCGATTCCGTTGTTGGGGATGGCGGAACACAGGCACACAAGGGATTAGGGGGTTGTAGGGGCGGGTCACATCTTCATCACCACTTCCAAAATGCAACTTGTGACCCGTCCGCCGTCGGGAATCAGAATCGGTAAGGGGGATGTAGGGGCGAAGCATCCGCACAAGGGTGTTACAGGCGATGGCTTCGGAATGCAATCAAATTGATTGACGGGCGCGCGTGGGGTATCACGGATGCTTCGCCCTCCCGTAAGACACGCAAAACGGGAAATGTAAAACAGGAACACGGCAGGGCGCGTGTCTCTAGCCCCGCGGCTTCAGTCCGGGGAACGGTGGTACATGATGTAGGGGAACTCCCGGTGCAGGGCTGGCTTCCCCTATTAGTATGCGGGTGAGGCGAATTTTATCGCTCGTGCCCGTTGCCCCGTCGTGCCCGTTTCAGATGCAACGCCGCAACCATCAGGAGTACTCCCACCAGCATGAATCCCGCGTCAACAGGCAAACCATCGCCGGGGGTACTGTTAAAGTCGCTGATTTGAATGGCGGTGGGGGACGGGGCATGTAGGTCAATCAAGAAATAATCCCAACTTCCGTTCGTATCGTTCGGAACCAGGTTCGATGCCAGCGAATTGAACAGGATATACCGTCCGTCGGGGGTCATATCTTGTCCGATACTGATCGAGTTCGCGGGCGTGCCATCGGGGGCAACAGACACAATCGCGGTCTGCCCCGATTGGCGGTCGCGCAGGAAGATGTCCGTCCCGTTATTGGTGTCGTTCGGTACAAGGTTGGACGCGCCGGAGGTAAAAGCGACATATCGCCCATCGTTGGAAACAGGGGAATATTCATATCCGGCATAATTGTTCCCCTGCACACCCCCGCTCCCGACCGACACCCGTTCAAGGGTATCCGTGACAAAATCGTACAGAAAGGTGTCCGCTGTGTTATTCGTATCCCCCGGCACCAGATTACTGGCGTGAGACCAGAAGGTCACATACCGTCCGTTGGCGGACAGGCGGGGACCAAAACTGTACCCATTCGCCAACGCTCCACCCATCCCCCGCGACAGAAGGCGCACCTCACCCGTGGTGAGATTCTTGTAAAACATGTCATACGTATCGGTAACATCGCCCGGCACCAGATTGCTCGCCGCGCTTTCGAAGACAATAAAAGAGCCATCGGTAGCAATGTCAACATCCGACGAATATGCGTTCCCCGGCTCGCCTGCGGCATTGGTGGAAACCAGTGTGGTCTGTTCGGTAGTACGGTTATAAAGGTAAATACCAAACCCCCCCACGTAGACAACCAAGTTGCCATCGGCAGACATATCGGGGAGACCGGACCAGCCCGTGGGGGTACCGTCGGGCAATTTGGAAATAAGTTCCACCGTGCCTGCCGATTCATCCCTTAAAAAAACATCATGCACATACGTGGAGGACGTGGGGAAAATCGAGTAGCCTGCGTAGGTGAACAGGTACAAATTACCGTCGGCGGAAATGGCATCGGGGGTAGAAATACTATAGTCCGGTCCGGGGATGGGGCTACCATCGGAACGGCGCGACACCAATAAAGTCTCCCCCGCCGTACGGTCCCGCATAAAGGCATCATACGACAGGTTCTGATCGCCCGGAATGAGGTTCGAGGCGGCGGACGCAAAGAGGGCGTAGCGACCATCGGCGGAAAGCACGGGGGCAGGGTAAGCCGAGTTACCGTTGCCCGGAACTTCCTCACTATTCACCGAAATGACTTCCAAAACAGGGGGCAACCATCTATCGGCAAGCGCAGGACGTACATAGAGAAACCCGAGAGCCAACAGAAAGAGCAACAGGAGGACGGGAGCGGGCGAACGTTGTATCATCGTATATCCTGAAATAACAAAGCCTTTATCTTTTTATTGTGTTTGCCTTATAAAAAGCGTCAAATAGTCATTTTGCAACTATAGAGGTTTATCCCGGTGGCGCACGGTAAGGATGGTGTTCAGCAGGAAGAGAAGGAGGGCGAACACCGTAAATATGCCCACCATTGCCGCGCCGCAGGTAAAGCGAACGCGGAATTTGTTGCGGAGTCTGGTAAAGGGTACCCTACAGGCAAAACAGGTAACAAAAAT
>CBKYSX010000371.1:0-4896 GCA_966690745.1 uncultured Ardenticatenales bacterium | reverse complement strand
GCCCCGCCCCACCGTACTGGCATCGGGCGACGCGGCAATCGGTTCCTCCGGTATGGTATAGACCTGCGATAGTTTACTGTTGCTCACCACAAACATAACCAACACTACCACCAGCACCAACCCGGCCAGCCCCCCCAGAATAATCCCCAGCCACCTTAATAGTTTTCCCATTGGGTTTATGCTCCTTTGAAGCCGTGTAAACGGGCGCGGATGTAAGGGAAAGTGCGCCCCACCGATAAATAACGTCCCGCCTGCCTGTTTTCGCCATCCGCCCCGGCGGACAACAAGCAATTAATTAACCCACTTTCGCCCTACCTTGTCAACAATGTAACAGTTTTTGGCGAAGCCGGGCGAAACAGACAAACGTTACTCTATCAAAAGAAACTTGACGGAACATCGTACTTTGGTACATAAACAGACAAGGGGAACATTGTGGATGTTCCCCTTGTGTAAAGTAAAGCGTTGGTTAACGGTTATGGGTTATCAAAGGCAACCACCGGCGGTAAACCATTTCGGCAATCGTAATCGTCTGCGTCATCGGCTCTCCGGCAACTCCCCCTTCAATCCCACTGATTTCAAGGATGATGGTTTCCTCCCCTTCCTTCTCCTCATCCGCCAAAATCGTGACAGGAACGGAAGCAGATGTTTCGCCGGGGGCAATGGTGACGGTGAGGGGAGTGAAAGTGTAATCTTCCCCTTCGGTTGCGGTGCCGCCCACCACATCCACTTGCGCGGTGATGGTGGTCAGGGATGCAAGATGCAATTCAACCTCTGAGGTATGGGTTCCCGAAAGTTCTTCAACGAGCTGATGGGATGCGCCAAATTGCACGGCAGAATTGTCTGTTGACGCAATGTAGAGCGGTTGAATCCAACTCTTCGCCAGATATTGACGAAATAAGACCCGATTCGGCGCGATTTCCTGATGATATAATTCCAATCCCATTACCGGTTTTGTCACCGTGTAAAGCGTTTCCGTCTCTCCTCCTTCAATCGGAACCTGCACAATCGAGTGATCCTCCCCTTCGGTCGTACTCAAATAGAGGTATTCACTATCGGAATCAAAAACCCATCCATACACGGTATCCGTCATTGCCAACTGCACCGGGGCAGTACTGCCATCCAACGGAACACTGAATGGAGTAAGGGGTGTGCCGCCGTACCGTATGGGACTATAGACCAGATTTTGCCCATCGGGAGAGAGGTTGGCAAACAAAAAGTTGCGGAATCCCTTACTCCCCAAATTTTGGGTTAATAGCATCGGGGCAGTCGTTCCATCCAGTCGCACACTGTCCAGATAGGTTCGGGGATTCCCCTCTTCTGTAGTATCCATTACCCGGAGCAAGGCATAGTCATTGGTAAGGTCACGGACTACTGTGTTTACTCCCGGCGCATCTTCGATAAGTAATTGCGGAGTTCCTCCCGTTACAGGAACACGATAGATAGCGTTCTCAAAATGGCTTTCGTTGAGGGCGTAGCGATAGACCACCTGATTTCCATCGGGGGTTAGCTGAAAATCGAGTTCAGGGAGATTGGTGTCAAGCACGGTCAGGTTGTCTCCATTAGGCTCCATGCTGACCAGTGCATTCGTACCGGAAATGGCTTGTGAAATGGAACGATTAAAGACCATATATCGGCTGTCATCGGTAAAACGATAGTCGGTTGCTCCCTCGCCTAATGGCACAAGTGCACCACCGGTAATAGGCGCAACATAACGTCCCCCGTCCGATGGCATCCCGTTAATGCTAAAGGCAACCCATTGGCTATCCGGGCTGATAAGCACGGCAACCACACTGCTCTCAAAAGGCGTAGCATCATCTAAACGGGTACGGGTGCCATCTTCCAGTGATACCGAGAACAACCCTTGTGGCGATGTCGGGTATGTGGCATCGTACAATTCGACCAAGACGTACTGACTGTCAGGTGAAATGGTGTCGCCCTCAACGGGTGTGGGGAAAAAAATAGATTGTGCGGTGGTAAGCAGAATTGACCTGCCTCCAAACACAGGCACCTTAACCAGCTGTTGCCACCCGGCGGGTTGGTCTGCATCTTCTGTAAAAATCACCCAACGGCTGTCCGGCGAGATAGCGTATTCCCCTCCTAAAAGCGGACCGTTCTGATTGAGTTGTACCGGTTGCCCGCCACTCGTAGCAACCGAAAAGAGATCATAATAAGAAGATTGTTCGGTAATGCGGCGTGAAAAAACAACAAAATTGCCGTCGGTGGTTGGTGTGTAATGCTCAACATCGGCGAGGGGTAAATAACCCGCATCGGTACGTACCGTTTGAAGCCCTAAAAGTCCCAGCAAAAAAAGGAGGACAACGAGCGTGCAATGAAGATAACGACGTGAGTGCATTGGATAAATCCTCTCAGAATGTTGCCATTGATCCATAACGGACGAGAACGGAGTTAAAGTGAAACAACTTGATATTCGGTTTTAGGATATCGGACGTTGCCGCCACGCCACCCCCACCGCTACGGTGATAAGCGCGAGAAACCCAAAGGGGGATGCCGGGTCGCTTTGCGCCCAAACAGTGGTCAGGGTTACGGCGGTGGGGGAAAAGGATTGATGGTCATAGGCTATAGGTGCCGCCGCACCCGCATCAATAAAAACGGTCGGGCTTTGCGGAGATACAGAAGCACCGGCGACAAATGCGGGCAAAAGCAAAGCAAACAAAATCCATATCACGATAAAGACGATCCCCAACGTGAGCGTGCGCCGATTGACCATATCAAACTCCTATATTGAGAGCAGGATAAGTGAAACGAAGTTTATTATGAGTTTTATTTTAACAATCAATTAGTTTTTGTCAATCGGTTTAGAAATGAGAAACGGGAAGCTTGGTACGAGGCTTCCCGTTTCTCCTTTCCCCTTGCCCCTTGCCCCTTTCTCGCTCTACCTCTAACCTCTACCGTTCCTCCCAATGCACCACATCCCAAATTCCCTGCTCCACCCACGCCACAGCCACATTCCCGTTGGCAAGATTTTCGGCGCGTTGCCCGATGTAGGTTTTGCCTTCATGCTGTACGCTAAATTCAGGGGAGGTCGGTACATGGGTGCGGCGGAAAATCTCTTTTTGCAGGGCGGCGCGGGGATTCAGGCTTAGCACTTGCGCGTCATCGCTGGCGGCGTGGAGTTTGGCAATCAATTCAGGGTCAATCGGTGGCAGTGCCATGTGGGTAATCTCCGCAAATTCAACAATCAGGGAATAGTTGCGGTTAAAGGGCATCCCCATGCCGCGCACCGTTTCGCTTTTGCCTTGCCCGATGGCAACGTTATAGCGTCCCGGTCCGCTGGCGGGGTTCCAATTTTGCCCTGCCATGATAAATTGATAATCCCCCCGTTCGGTCAGGGGACGCGGCTGGGTCGTGCCGGTGGTCGTACCGGAAATGGAACTCACCCGCACTTTTATCCCCGTCACGCGGCTGTCGTTTCGGAAGGTTCGCACAAATATCGCATGGGAGCCACCCGACAGTTCGGGGGTCAGCACCTCCACCCGCCGCGCAAACCAGTATTTTTGCCCCGCCACCAACCCCGTAGGGGGTTCGATTCGCAACGGCAACCCGGCAAATGCTACCGTGCGCGGCGGTTCGGTGGGGGGTGGCGGCTCTTCGGGCGGGGTAGTATCCTCGCGATAAGCGGCGACTGCCGTCACCACCGGCGCAAAATCGCCATCGGCATCGCGGGTGTAATGTTTGATCCAAATCGGGTCCCCTTCGCCGGGGGCGGCATTCCACCATAAACAGACCCCTGCCACCCTGTCGTTCACATCAATCACATTCCGCAACCACCAGACCACCCCGTTGGCGCGGGCTTGCGGTCCGTCGTCATATGCCACATCACATTCACAAATGAACATCGGCTTGCCCGCAGGCAGGAATTTCAGATATTGCTCAAAGCGGCGGCTATACCATTTTTGATACTCGCCACTGGTCATGCGCGTTTCGGGGGCGTAGACATGGGTAAAAATGCCGTCCGCCGCCTCAAACATCGGGCGCAGAGGACAACTTGCCCGCGCCGCCGCCATTTCTGCCTGCGTGGGGTTCTGTTTTGCCGCCTCCGCTCCGTGATACCAGTAAGGCAAATTCAACGCATCCCCGTAAAAATAAACATCATCGTTGCCGGGGGTATTCGCCAGTGAACCGATTTTGAGCATCGGGAAGAGCGGGCGCAGGGTGGCAACCACGCTCTGCCATGCCGCCAATGCGGGGGCAAAGCCCGCCCGCCCCTGCGGAAAGCCCTCAATCCCGATGTTGGTTTCATTAAAAATCTTGACCCACAGCCGCCCGTCCCGGTACGCCTGTTCGACCAAGGGCTGGTCAATCAAATCATTCAACCGTGCTACGGTCCGGCTGATGTAATCGGTGATGCTTTCGGGCGACCCCTGACCGGCAGGGCTGTAGTAGGTGCGGCAAATCAATGTCACCGCCACCCCTTCACTCGCCAGAATCCCGACCATTTCATTCACTGACCCTGCCGGAAGGCTGTCCATAAACAATAGCACGGTGGGTTTGGTGGCGCGGAGTTGCGTCCGCACCCCGGGCGTTACCCTGTCAATGTAATTCCCCAGATGTTCGCCATATTTCTGGCGGCTTTCCATCATCCCCCGCGTGGGCGGCTCCGTTGCGGCAGGGGTGAGTTCCTCTAACTCCATGACCCCCTGCGCCGCAATCTCCGCCAGGCGCGGGTCCTGTATCTTTTCGGGCATACCTTCTCCATTTTATTTTATCAACCATAGAGGGCACAGAGGACACAAAGAACGGCAAAGCAAAGTTGCAAATTCCCCTCTTGGGAGGGGGTTAGGGGGTGGGTCTCCGTCTTCTGTGTTCTCTGTGGTTAAGGTGTCGTTACATATGGTAATGCGAGTTCCAGCAATCGGGCAAGGGGGAGGGACGTGT
>CBKYSX010000370.1:0-4898 GCA_966690745.1 uncultured Ardenticatenales bacterium | reverse complement strand
ATAGTTCATAGTGCATATTGCATAGAACGGCGGGTCTGCCGTGTCGTTTATGCAATATGCACTATGCAATAAGGCTTTAGCCGACTCGTAAAGGCTCGCTCAACGTTCCATCCACCCCGGCATCGAAGAAGAGGCAACTGCCGCTAAAACGATTGGGGTTTTTCGCCTGAATCACAAAGGTACCCTCTTCGGTCATGTAGGGGGTGGGGTTCGCCACCACATTCGCGCCCTGCTTGATGCCCGGTACAGGGTCCCACGCGCCCGTCAATTGGTTTTGCAAAAAGACTTCCGGGGCTTCAAAGCCGCCATCGGTGGTAATGAACAGCGTCAATTCGGTGGGTGTAAACTGCGCGGCGGTGACGGGCAGACGGAACTCAATTTCCGCCTCGCCAAAATCGGGGGACAGGCTGGCAACCGCCGGGGAATAACAGAAATTACCCGTGTTCGACAGAATGTTGGTGTCCAACGTCCCCGCAATAAAAGAAATTTCGCCTTCATCGTAGACCAACGGCAGGGTGCTGTAGAACAACGAGGTTGCCACCGAACTTGCCCGCGAATTTTCGCCCACCGTGACGGAGAGGGTCGGGTCTTCAATCCACGCCAGCAACACCGGGCTTTTGCTTAACGCCAGCGAGGTTTCCATCTCCATGGAATATGCCCCGCTAAAGAGCGTCGAAAGAATCTGCTGTTTCACCTGCACATCTCGCGGCGGGGTCATCTGATTCATCTCTTGCTCAAAAATACGGTAGGGGACCCCGTAAATGTCGCGGAACGCACTTGTGTCCGGCTCCAATTCCACCGTTTTACGTTCACCGGGGTTCACATCCCCCAATTTCACAAAATTGGTTCCCAATACCACAACCACATCATGCCAGACATGCTCGCTGTTGTTTACCACGTCGCCCGTCAACTGCCCATCCTGGCTGATAAAATCGGCTTCAAAGCCAAAGCCTTCCGGGACAAAGGTTTCCGCCACCACACTGCGGAGCGACCATTGGTTCACTTCCATCCCCTGCGCCACGGCAGGTTGCCCCTGAATCAGGGTGGCTTCCAGCGAGCCGATGGGCTGACCGCTAAAGGGGTCGTAATCCACCGCCGTCGGCGAAAGGAGCGCATCATTGTTAATGCTCAAATCATAGGTACTGCGGGACGGGGAAAATACCCCCACCAATGCCCGTACATAGGCGCTCTCGCCCCCCGGAATGCCGCGGATCAACGCCACCTGATTGACAATCACATCATTACCGCGCAAGCCATAGCCCAAGCCATACGCGCCAATGCTAAAGAGCAGGGTGAGCGCGGGAATCGTCAACCACGCCAGTTCCAGCCGCTTTTGCCGCCGCAAAATAAAATAATTGACCGGACCGACCAATAAAATGTAAACCCCCAGAACAGGGATTAGAATTTGGAGCGAGGGTAGTTCCAGAGAAGGGAGATTTTGCAGGGCATAGAACAAATCCTGCGTTTGCAATTGGCGCGGGGCGACATCAGGCGGCATTTGCGGCGGATAGAAAGCACGGCTCCCGATGACATTCTGCCAGAAGGTTTCCACCCCTGCCCATGCGTCAAAGGGGGACAAACCGGGGTCTAATGCCATCCAGATCACCGCGCCCTCTCCGACGGGATATTCCACAATCAGGGGTTGGTCCCCTTCGCGGTAGCGTACAATGGTGTTGCTGTGGGGGGTGGCGTTTGCCATCGGAAAAGGACCCTGCACCCGCACCTCGTCGTTGCCAACCGTTGCCAGCCCCGGCAGGCTCTCCGGGCGGCTTTCCCCTGCAAGGTTAACCGGTTTCAACGAATCGGGTAGACCGGACAGCACCCGCGCCGCGTCCGTGCCTCCGCCCAACACCAACACACCTCCCATAGCGACATATTGTTCCAATGCCGCCTGTTGGCGCGGGGTCAGGCTAGTGGTATCCACGCCGCGAATCACGAGTAGGTCTAAGGTTCGCAGGGCTTCCGGGCGGTCGGGCAATTGCTCTAAGGTTAGGGGGACAATCACCGCATTATCATCTTGATCTTCGCCCCGGAAATTGATACCCGACAACGCTTCCAACCCACTGCCGCCACTGCTAATCCCCGCCGCGACATAGCGAATCGTTGGCACAGGGCGCACATTAACTTCCGTCTCTGCCACCGGCTCGGTGCCATCTTCCGCACGGAAGGTGACAATCAGCCGCCGCGCAAAATTGTTCGGCACGGTATAGACCGTCACCAATTTGCGCGACCCGCGCGGCAATTCGACCCGTTGCGCGTAGGTAGTAGCGTTGTCACTGCCCGTTACCTGTAATTCGACCAAACCGCGCATATCGGGTCCGTTGTTGGTCAGCGTTACCGATACAGGCAACCACTCGCCATACTTCGACGTGCCTTCATAGAGGGCGGTGGCGGTCATGGCAATCCCGGTCGGGTTTTGCGCCATCGCCCGGGCGGGCAGGGCAACGGTTATCAATAGGGCTAAAACGATCCAAAGCGTGATTCGACGCATGTGTGCCTCAAATGAGAGATTCTTTTTGGGGGTTGTGTAGTGATAGCGGGAAGAGCGAAGAATTTGTATGTCCTTCTTCACTCTTCGCTCTTCCCTCCATCCCACACAACATCCGTCAGATTGTAGACGATAACGAACTATTTGACATCCGCCTAGCGTTGGGTACTTGTCGGCGCGAATGACGGGGGGCTTCTACGCCAAATCGCGTAGACAGAACGATGATGGGGGGTGAAAAGTTCCGCATTCTGCTTACTTTCCGATTTCCTCATATTCGAGTTCCGTCCATTGATCCGGGAAGGGAGTTACATCGGACAACTCATGGTCAAAGCCAGGTACGCCATCATTCATTAAGTCAACCACCGTCCCGCTTCGCAAAACCGAGGCGGTTTCAACCGGGGTATCCATCGAAATGTCCGGCTTGGTATGCCCGTCCCCATCCCGATAATCGAAAAAAGACAGCCCCTGAGCAGGGTAATACAATGTAAAAGATGTGGTATGGGTAGGGCGGCTTAACAGAGAGGGGATGACCCACTCGTGAGTATGGGTATAAAAATTGGCTTCATAATAGGCGGGGGTGCCAAAACAACGGTCAAGGTCTGCCAGCGTGGGTTGGGGGTCAAATTCGATATCAATGCTCAACAATCGTTGTTGTTCTTGATGATACGCCGCCCGATAAATTTGTCCTTGATGCCCCCATTGATAGGTTGCCGCCGATGAACTGCCTCCAACGACGATGCCTTCCGTCAACATCTGGCGGCGTTCCTCGTCCCAATTCGGATTCTCCCACACCTCTGTCGTGTTTGCATTCACCTGCCGTTCCAGCATTTGGCGGTCATAATAATCGCGCTCTGTGATGGGGCGGCGTTCGCCATAGTTCGTACTAATCCAGGCAACAATTTCGCTTTCGGGAAGCGTATCCAGATCAACCGCAAGCAGTTCCGGTGGAATCATAGTGTCACACGGCAAGGATGCCGTCGTGCCGGATGGGGCTTGACACCCCAGCAATAATAACCCTCCCAACAACCCGAATAACCACGCTTTCTGCCACATAGTGCACCTCCACTTTGATTTATACGCTCTATCCTAGCAGAGCGAAAATGCCAAAACGAGTGGATGAAGTGCCAAAAAGTGCCACCTTTTGCACGGTATAAGCATGAGGCAGAAGCCGAATTTACAAATTCCGATGAATGTTATCTTGAAATAGCAACCTTTACACCGTCCTATCACAAAAAAGGGACACGAAAATTTTCGCGTCCCGTTGTTACGGCAGGGCGAAGCATCCGTCATGCCGCACGTTTGACCGTCAACAGAATTGGTTTCATTCCCAAATTCCATCATGTAACAACCTTGTGCGGATGCTCTCGCCCCTGCATGGCTCCCCCTCTCCATGATGGAGAGGGGGTTGGGGGGTGAGGTTTACGGCGGGCAGGCACACGTTCCATTTTGGATGTTTCGCCATTTCCTGCTCACTTACCAAAGGTTGCTACTCACCAGGGGGTCTCCAAAACGGTAGCAACCTTAGCAAGGATAGCAACCTTCATTGCCTCCTTTGCGTGAGAATCCGTCGTTCTTTGTGTCCTTTGTGTTCTCTGTGGTAAACCTGCCGTTCGTCGTTTCTGCGTCCCGCGTCCCGCCGTTACGGGGTCAGGCGCGTCAAGTCGCGGGGGAAGAGCGTAGCAAGGCGCACATTCCCCAGCCCCAGCAGTTGCATCAGCAATCGTTCCAGCCCGATGGCAAAGCCCCCGTGCGGGGGCATCCCGTAGCGGAACGCTTCGAGATAGGTTTCAAAGGGGGCTTCCGGCAGGTTTGCCCGTTTCAATGCCGCCTGATAGTCGCTGTATAAATGAAGACGTTGCCCGCCCGTAATCAATTCCGTGCCGCGAAAGAGCAGGTCGAAAGAATTGCTATAGGTCGGGTTGGACGGGTTCGGGTGGGTGTAGAAGGGGCGTTTGACCATCGGATAGCCCACCACAAACAGAAAATCACTACCGTATTCCCGTTGTGCCATCTCTCCCAGCCATTTTTCATCCTGCGGCGAGAGGTCCGGTTCCTGCCGCACATCCACGCCATGCGTACGGTAAATCCATTCCTGCGCCTCATGGAAATGGATATGGGGAATCTCGGCGGGGACGGTGGGCAGGTTGGCTTCCAGCAGTGCCAGTTCGGGGGCGCACCGTTCGGTCATCATGGCGAAAATCCCCGCCAGCACCTCTCGCACCATCTTCATCACGGTGAAATGGTTTTCGATGAAGCCAAACTCCACGTCAAGGCTGACGTAGCTGTTGACGTGGCGCGTGGTGTCGTGCGGCTCGGCGCGGAAAACGGGCGCAACCTCGTAAACACGTTCAAAGACCCCCACCATAATCTGTTTGTAAAATTGGGGACTTTGCGCCAGAAATGCCGGAAC
>CBKYSX010000369.1:0-4912 GCA_966690745.1 uncultured Ardenticatenales bacterium | reverse complement strand
CATCACCTGAAAGAGGGGTGAATGCGCCATCGAACGGGGCGGCTCTACTGCCTCAACCACCTGCTCAAAAGGTAATTCCTGATGGCTGTATGCCTCCAACGTCACCTCGCGCACCCGCCGGAGCAATTCCATAAAAGGCGGATTACCGCCTGTGTCGGTGCGGAATACCAGCGTATTGACGAAGAAACCGATCAATGGTTCCAGTTCGGCGCGGGTGCGGTTGGCAATCGGCGACCCCACCACAATATCGCTCTGCCCCGAATAGCGGGACAACAACACTTTAAACGCCGCCAACAGCGTCATAAAGAGGGTTGCGCCTTCTTGATGGCTGAGCTGTTTCAGGGTGGTAGTCAGCGATTCGTCCAACGTAAAGGCGTGGCTTCCCCCGTAGAAGCGTTGCACGGGCGGACGGGGACGGTCGGTAGGCAATTCCAGCAATGGCGGTGCTTGTTTGAGTTTCGCCTGCCAGTAGCTCACTTCCCTTTCAATCACCTCGCCCTGTAAATGGTCCCGTTGCCATCGTGCAAAATCGGCGTATTGGAGCGATAGCGGCGGCAAGGGGGCGGGTTGCCCTTCGCCCAATGCCTGATAGAACATGGCGATTTCGCTAATGAACACATTTAGCGACCACCCATCGGTAATGATGTGGTGCATCGTAAGCAGAGAAAGGTGATCCTCTTCCGCCAGACGCACCAGCTCCAGGCGCAACAAAGGACCCTCTGCCAAATCGAAGGGGTATTGCGCCTGTGCCATCGCCCGTTCCCGCGCCCGTTGATGCCGCTCCGTTTCCGGTAACACGCTCAGGTCTACCACGGTGGGCGTAATGGTAAGCGTTGGCACAATCTGTTGAACGGGTTGACCGTTTCCTGTGCGAATGAAGCGGGTTCGCAATGCCTCATGTCGCTGTACCACCGCATTCAACGCCGCCCCCAGCCGTTCAACATCCAGCACTCCCTGTAAACGCAGGGGAGCCGGAACATTGTACAATGCGCTATTGGGTTCCAGTTGGTCTAAGAACCAGAGCCGTTCCTGTGCAAAAGAGAGGGGCGCGGTACGTCCAGCCGCCGCAATGGTGGTGTCTGGTTTACCATCGCCCTGTGTTCGTAGTTCAATGTGCTGTGCCAATCCCGCTATGGTCGAAATCTCGAATAGGGTGCGAAGTGGGATCTCTACGCCCAATTGTTGGCGCACACGGGCGACAATTTGGGTAGCGAGGAGTGAATGTCCCCCCAGCACGAAGAAGTTATCTTCTCTCCCCACACGCTCTACCTGTAGGAGTTCCGCCCACATCTCCGCGAGTTGCACTTCAAGCGGGGTGCGCGGCGGCAAATAGGTATCTGCGCCATAGATGCTGTGGTTTGGAGCGGGGGCAGGCAAAGCGGCATGGTCTATCGCGCCATCGGCGGTGCGGGGCAATGCGACTAAATCTACCCAAACGGTGGGAATTTGATGGGTGGGCAAGCGGGTTTGCAGGAAGCGGCGCAGTTCTTCGTTGGAGGGCGTATCCGCTCCTGTCGGTACGATATACCCGACCAACCGTTGCGGCGCAGGCGGGTCATGGCGTACCAACACGGTACAGTCAGCAATGGCGGGGTGTTCCTTGATGGTTGCCGCAATTTCCCCCAGCGGAATCTGAACGCCCTGTATTCTGGCGAGTTGGTCCACGCGCCCCAGCAGTTCAAGCATTCCATCGGCGCGATACCGTACCAATTCCCCCGTTTTGAAGAGCCGTTCCCCGGACAACCCGTCAATGAAGCGCGGGTCATCATCTCTCATCCCATCCCCTGCCAGCCCGCCCAGATACCACTCACCCCGCACCCCGATAGGAACAGGTTGGAGTTCACTATCTAAAACGTAATGTTGCAGGGCACTCCACTGTTCCGTCGTAGGGAACCCCTGCACCCGTTCAGCCTGCCCCGTTAACCATTGCCCCGCCGCCGAATCGGGCGTGATAGGCACCCGATTCCATGTTGTGATCAGGTCGCTTTGTTCCGTCTTGTTTAAGAGGGGTAGAGCCGCAATGGCACGGGCTGGCTCTGCCACGATGTTTTCAAGCAAGGTTTGGAAATGGGCAGACCAGCGTTCCATGGTGGCGCGGTCAAACAAATCGCTGTTGTATTCCCATACGCCTATTAACGCACCCTGACGTTCTTCCATCGTCAGAGTGAGATCAAATTTGGCAATGACTCCATCGGTGGGGGCAGGTTCAACGGTTAGCCCCGCAACATTCACAGCGGCGCGAGGGCTGTTTTGCAACACAAACAACACCTGGAAGATGGGAGTATGTGCCAGAGAGCGGGGCGGCTGAACGACCTCCACCAATTGCTCGAAGGGTAATTCCTGATGGGCGTAGGCATCCAGCGTCACTTCCCGTATCCGTTGGAGCAGAGTGCGGAAATCAGGCACATCGGCTAATTCGGTTCGGAGTGCCAGCGTGTTCACAAAGAAGCCGATGAGATTTTCCAGTTCGGAGCGGGTGCGGTTGGCAATGGGCGACCCCACCACAATATCACTCTGCCCGCTCAGGCGATACAAAAATATCTTAAATGCCGCCAGCAGGGTCATAAAAAGGGTAGTGCCCTCTTGATGGCTTAATCGTTTGAGCGCAGGTGTCAGTGATGCAGGCAGAGAGAAATAATGGTTTGCACCAAAAAACCGTTGTACGGGCGGGCGCGGGTGGTCGGTGGGCAATTCCAGCAGGGGTGGCGTATCGGTAAGTTGCCGCTTCCAATAGGCAACTTGCGCTTCTAAAATATCCCCCTGTAGATAGTTGCGTTGCCAGATGGCGACATCCGCATATTGCAATTCCAGGTCTGGCAAGGGGGAAGGTCGTCCCGTGAGCAGAGCAGGATAGAGCGCGGCGATTTCGCCAATGAGTAGGTTCGTAGACCAGCCATCGGTGACAATGTGATGGATGGTGAGCAGTACCAGATGTTCGGTATTACTTAAGCGTACCAGATGGAGGCGCACCAACGGACCCTGTGCTAAATCAAAGGGGGTTTGGGCTTCCAATCGAATCTGTTGGCGCACTTCCGCTTGTTGTGCTTCGCCAGATAACTCGCTCAAGTCAGTAATCGTGGACGTAATCGTGACTTCTGCCAGAATTTGTTGTAGGGGGCGACCCTCTTCCCCCACGATAAAAACGGTGCGTAATGCCTCGTGCCGCCGGATGACCTCATTGAGTGCATTCGTCAGTACCTGTTCATCCAGATCCCCCACGACTCGCAACGGAGCCATCACGTTGTACGCGGCACTGCCCCCCGCTTCTAGTTGGTCTAAGAACCAGAGCCTTTCCTGCGCGAAAGACAATGGCGCGTTGCGGACAACCCCGACAGAACGCATCACGCCTGTTGCAATACGCTCCTCCCGGTTGGCACTCTCGACGCGCCGCGCCAGCCCCGCAACGGTGGGAGCCTCGAACAGTGCGCGGAGGGGCAATTCAATCCCGAACGCAGAGCGAATCCGCGCCACGACCTGCGTGGCTAAGAGGGAATGTCCGCCCAGCTCAAAGAAATTATCGTGAATCCCCACTGTTTCCACGCGCAACACTTCTGCCCAAATCGCGGCGACTTTTGTTTCGGTAGGGGTTGTTGGGGCACTGATGGTTTGGGAGGCAATCCGGCTGTGGTCGGGCGCGGGCAGGGCGCGACGATCTACCTTGCCGTTCGGCGTTTGGGGCAACGCTTCCAACACCACCCATACGGTGGGAACCATGTGGCTCGGCAGTCGTGATTGGAGGAATTGGCGCAAGTCGGGAATAGAAAGTTGAGTATTGGGTATTGAGTATTGAGAAGCTGTGCCGTTCCCGTGTCCCTCCTCTTGGGAGGGGGTTAGGGGGTGGGTTCCGTTTTCCCGTTTCTCATTTCCCGTTTCACCCCCCAACGGCGGGCGGGTCAATGGGTTCATTTCGGAACGTATGGGTTCGGCTGACCCGCCCCTACCTTCCTTGTCGTTCTCTGTGTCCTTTGTGTCCTCTGTGGTTAGACTGCCGTTTCCGGTTTCCGCGTCCCGTGGATGCGTTGCATCTGCACGAAGTGCGCGTCCTACGACGTATCCCACCAACCGCTTATCCCCCGGCACATCTTCGCGCACAATGACTACACTGTCCGCAACGGTGGGGTGTTTCGCCAATACAGCTTCGATTTCGCCTAACTCAATACGGAAACCGCGTACCTTCACCTGATGGTCGCGCCGCCCCAGATAGTCCACGCTCCCATCGGGGCGATAGCGGGCGAGGTCGCCGGTGCGGTACATCCGTGCGCCGGGAGTGGGATGGAAGGGGTCGGGCATGAAGCGGTCAGCGGTGATGTCGGGGCGGCGCAGATAGCCCTGCGCCACACCCTCACCGCCCAGATACAATTCCCCCGCCACGCCAATCGGAACGGGTTGGAGGTAACGGTCTAACAGGTACAGTTGCGTGTTGACAATCGGGCGACCAATCGAAGGGGCGCGTTGCTCGTCCGGCGGAATCAATGCCCATGTCGAATAGGTCGTATCCTCCGAAGGACCATAGAGATTGTAAAGTTTATGCACATGGGGGCGTTGGTAGACCTGCCGTGACAGACGTAAGGGCAATGGTTCCCCCGCCAGATTCACCGTTTGTACGGATAGGGGAAGTTCCGCAATCTTGAAGTATTCGTTCAATACGGAAGGTACAGAATTGACCAGTGTGACTTCGTTGGCGGCGGGCAGGGTGGGCAGGTGCAGGAGGTTCTCTGCCAGAATCACCGCGCCGCCCATGCTCAAGGGCAGGAAGAGTTCATAGACCGAGAGGTCAAAGTTGATCGAGGTGGAGGCAAGCATCCCCTGCAATTCGGCGGGGGTAAATTCGGTCATTGCCCAGGCGAATAATGCCCCCGCGTTGGCGTGGGTAATCGCTACCCCTTTGGGTCTGCCCGTCGAGCCGGAGGTG
>CBKYSX010000368.1:0-4924 GCA_966690745.1 uncultured Ardenticatenales bacterium | reverse complement strand
AATAACATCTTCAAGGACATCCTCCAGCAGGTCACTTTCCCGCGAGAAGGCAATACTCAAATTAATCACATTGGCTCCGGCTTGCACCGCATATTCTAACCCTTCAATCAGCACCCATAGATTACCGGACCCATCCGGCTCTAGAATCCGAATCGGAATAATTTGGGCATCAGGGGCGGCAAGCGCAATCAATCCGGCAATATGAGTTCCATGCCCGAATCCGAAATCATCTTCGTGGTTGCCTTCTTCGCTGGGGTCATTGTCAAAATCCACGAAATCGAACCCTTCAGTGACACGCCCCGCGAAAGCGGAATGAGTCGAGTCTATCCCTGTATCCAAGACTGCGATTTTGATCCCGGCTCCCGTTGCTACGGTATGCGCCGCATCAAGGTGCATATTATTAGGTGCCCATTGCCCCATATACGCAGTACTACTTCCCCCGACTGCCCATTCCGAGAGTTGTTGCTGTTCGGGAATTTCAGAAATGTAATTGGGGTCCGCCGCCACCACCCGTCCGCCGGGGTCGGCAATCAATTGGGCGGCTTTGTCAGGCGGCAAAGTACCATCAGTGATCGCCATACGGAAAATGGGGCGCGACCCGAATTGGTCAATTGGAGTCGGGTTTAAACCATATTCTGTCGCAATGGCACCAATATCTTCGGCAAGCAACAGCTTAATTACCACTTCATTGGGAATGTATGGATCATCCCCTCCTCGCGCCACTACAACCGGGTAAATATTCATTATTCCCGTTAGTAGGATTGCAAAGATGAAAAGTGTTTTGATCGTCGTCATTCTTTTCCTCACCTATTAAAGGAGTATCCCCAGCTTGATTGCTTACATCACTCACATAAGCAAAGGAATCGTTGCGGGCAGAGAAACCGGGTTTCTTTCTCACTTCCCTTTCCGCACCCTTCAGCATGTAGCAATCAAGATAGGGGTATGAATCCTTAAAGTTTAGTTATCATCCTCATCGTCGCCATCATCGTCATCGTCGTTATCATCGTCGCCGTCGTCATCGTCGTCGTCATCCCCATTATCATCACCCGATGGCGGAGGGGGCGGCGGTGCTTCGGTGGGTGCAGGTGGCGGTGGGGGCGGAACCTCTGTTGGGGGTGGCGGTGGCGGAGGAGGTTCGGTGGGTGCAGGTGGAGGCGGCGGTGCCTGAGTCGGTATGGTGGTAGGCAAGGGCACCGTGGTGGCAGTGGCAACGGGTTGTTGTACTGCCGGAGGTGGCGGCGCAGTGGGCGGAACTACGGGAGCCTCCGGCGCGGCGACAGGTGGCGCAGAGGTTTGCGTTGACCCGGCACTATTGGAATTGTCTGTCATGCCATTATCATCAAACCCCGTAGCAGAGGAACTGGTGCCTTCTGCCACCGAGGGAACAACTCCATCCCCTTGTACCTCTGTTTCGGCGTTGCTATTTAATGATTCCGGGATACCTATAGGTGAGTCAATGATAATCCCCATTTTCTCTTTAGGGGTTTGGGCAACATCGCCCCCTTCTATGGTTTGCCATTGATGTAAAGCGGTAACGTTCGTCATTGGCGCGTGGCGTTTCAATCCGCTATCATCTGCCCCAATCATTACAGACGGAACGGTTGTATTCGTTGGTGGCTGTGGCTCTTTTTCAACAAGCGGCAAAGTAAGAGCCGTCAGTGCGGTTGTGGTACTATTATGAATCCATCGGGTAATCCCGACTCCTTCAATAACCAACAACGCGATGAACAGGACCAATCCGGCAATCACTGCCGGGGTTCTTCGGGTAAAAATAGTACGAATCAGACGTACCAGTGGGTTTTGGTTCATTGCATGCTCCTGATGTCACGGTAGGAAAATGCCCTAGCTTCGACGGTTTGCATCCGAACAGACCCACCTTTCACGGAAAAAATACATTCCTTCCTTATTCATGGGAGAACTTCATGCAACCCAGCGATACCGCCTTGATTGAGGCATCGCGCAACGGGGACAGCCATGCGTGGCAACAATTGGTGGAACGGTATCAACGCCTCATTTATACCATTCCGCGCCGCGCCGGATTTGATGAAAGCCACGCCGGGGAAATTTTCCAGCGTGTCTTTGCGAAATTGGTGGCAAATATCCATCGGATTGAACAGCCGGAGCGGATTCAGGCATGGTTGGTCACAACGGCGAAACGGGAAACCCTTCGCATGGTAGACAAAGAAAAACGGTTTGCCACCACCAGCCACGACCTGTCCGAACAAGAATCCCTCCCGGATACCCTCACCCCCGTTCCTGATGAGGTGGTAGAACAATTAGAAGAGCAGAATCAGGTACGCCTTGCGGTCGAACAAATCGGCGATAAGTGTCGCCGCTTGTTGACCTTATTGTTTTATCAGTCGGAACCATTAGCATACAGTGATATTGCCCACGAATTAGGAATTGCCGAGGGGAGTATCGGACCCACCCGCGCCCGTTGTTTGCAGAAAGTGCAAAAAGTCTTGCTACAAAATGGCTTTTTTGCCTGTATTTTGGCGGGTGTTTTTGGCTCTGTATGGTTGTAAAAATGGTCGCCCTACCGAGCGTATGGGCTATAACTTGTGGAGTCTATCATGCCCGTTAGCCGTCACCTCTCCCCCGAACAACTCATTTCTGCCGCTGAATCTGACACACCTCTATCAGAATACCCCCATCTTGCCACCTGTGAATCCTGTCGCCGCCAGGTCGCGCAATTGTCACAGATATTAAATGTTATGGCATCGGATGAACTGGAAATGCCACCCATGTCCGCCATCAAAGGTGTATTGGCGATGTTGCCACCCGCCGCACCCCAACCTTCGCTCTTGCTACGGCTCCAAGCCGTGTTACGGTTGGATAGCGGTACAGGCTCTCTGGCTTACGGATTGCGGGGCGGACAAGGCAAAAGCCGTCAATTGCTTTTTAGTGCAGGGGCATACGAAATTGATGTCCGTCTGCGCCCGAACGGAAACCAATGGACGATTATGGGGCAATTGTTGGGGGATGCGGAAGTCGGGGTGGTGCGCCTTACCGATGGTAAAAACACATTTGTCAGCGAAATTAATGTCGTTGGTGAATTTACGTTCCAATCCGTTCCTGCCGCAACCTATACCTTAATCATCGCAGTGGAAGATATAGAAATGGAAATCAGTAATATCGTGCTGGAGCAATAGTTGACCCTTCCCTCCCTCGCTCTACAACTCGCCACTGCATCCCCGCCGGAAAGGAGTGCTTTACTGACCCGGCATGTCGGGATGTTTGATGTGGCTCTGGCGGAAGCCCTGAAAGCACTCTATCTGGAACGGGCAGGAAGTGATACCGCTACTGCGATGGGCGCGGTTGAAACGCTCCGTGCCATTGCCAACCTCTCCCTTCACCCTACGATTGGAGCCTATGCCGCATGGGTAGAAGGGCTTGCCGCGCTTCAATTGGAGCGGCAGTTGGAACGCACGATTGAGCGGGTAGATACCGCCGCCATCGCTTTCGCGGATGTGGGCGAAACAGCCCTGGTCCCCCAGACACAAGTTTCCAAAGTGGTCGCGCTTGCGATTTTAGGGCGATATGATGAAGCGATTGCCTGCGGCGAAACGGTCAAAGCGCAATTTGAATCAGTAGGAGACGAGCAGGGCGCAGGCAAAATTGAATTAAATCTCGGCAACCTCTATCACCGCCGGGGAGAATTGGCACAGGCGGAAACTCTCTATCGTTCCGCACAGGGTCGCTTTCTAGGGTTGAGCGATGATCGTCATATTGCGATGGCGGAAAACGGGCTGGCAAATGTCCTAACCCTAAAGCATCAATTCCGCCCTGCCCTTGCCCTCTATGAGCATGCCCAACAGTGCGCCGCCAATGCGGGGATGGATAGTACCCGCGCATCCATCGAAACCAATATTGGAATTCTGGCATTGGCGCAGGGACGGTACGATCTTGCGTTGGATGCGTTGGAACGCTCACGCCGCCGTTTTGCTCAATTAGGGATGGCACAAAATGCCCTTGCCGCCCAATCCGAACTTGCCGATGCCTATTTGGAATTGAATCTGATTCCCGAAGCCGTGGCGATTTATCAAGAGGTCATTCCCCAATACCGGGAAACGGGCATGAAAGCCGAACTTGCCCATGCGTTATTGCAGAATGCCCGCGCCGCCCTTGCCGACCAGTCAACCGAACGGGCGCAGACCTTACTCGCAGAAGCCCAAGCCCTTTACGAAGAAGAAAATAATCAAGTAGGGGTGGCAAATGTAGCGTTATTGCGGGCGGAAAGCCAGTTACTACAAACCGAACGTACCGATGATGCTATTGCCCACGCCGCTCGCCTTGCAAGCGATATTTTTGCCGAACGGAGGGTATGGGGACGGTGGATGTTGGCACAATGGCTCTACGGAGAGGCGTTGCGGCTACAGAACAACCACGCCGAAGCCACAAAGGTGCTGGAGGCAACGTTAAGTGAAGCCACCCAACGCGCTATCCCCCAAATTGTCCAACGGTGTCATACCTCGTTAGGATTGCTGGCAAAAAGCACAGGCAACCCTGCCGCCACAGACCATTTCCATTCAGCACTGACCTTAACAGAATCGCTCCGTGCGCCTTTGCCTGCCGACACCTTCCGTACCGCTTTCGTCGCCGATAAAATGACCCCTTACACCGAATTGGTGCGGCTTTATTTGGAAAACCGGCAGATAGATAAAGCGTTTGAAATTGCCGAACGCGCCCGTGCCCGTGCCTTGCAAGATTTGTTGGGCGCACCGGAAGGGTTGGAAACCCCGCGTGATGATTTTGAGCGCGACCTTTTGTCGCAACGCGCCGCTTTGCGCGAAGAGTTAAATTGGTATTACAGCAAATTGAACCGTTCCAACCCGACCGCCAGTCCCGATGATGATATTGGCGCGGCGATTCAACAACGGGAAAGTGCCATTCAAGCCATTGAAAGGCAATTGCACCAAATTAG
>CBKYSX010000367.1:0-4936 GCA_966690745.1 uncultured Ardenticatenales bacterium | reverse complement strand
CCGGGCAATCCTATCAGCAAGCGTTCTCGCCTCCATTGCTCCTGCTTTCTGATTTCAGCCCTATGTCCCTGTTTGATATTTAACCCTTGTGCGTGTTGACACAATAAGATAGAGCGACAACGTGGCGCGTTAACTTTGATTTATCGTACCCGTTGCGACTCTACAGGAGCAAGAACCGATGAATCCGTTTTTAGGTGAACTGCTGGGAACGTTGTTGCTTGTTCTGCTGGGTGACGGTGTGGTCGCCAATGTGCTGTTGAATAAATCCAAAGCACAAAACAGCGGCTGGATGGTCATCACAAGCGGGTGGGCATTTGCGGTGTTGATCGGCGTACTTACCTCCTTTGCCCTTGGTGGTCCGGGCAATTTGAACCCCGCCGTTACCCTCGGTCAATATGTTGGCGGCTGGCGCACCCTTGATGAAGTGGTGCAATTTATTCCCGCGCAACTGATTGGTGCCTTCCTCGGTGCCGTGTTGGTCTGGCTCCATTTTCTCCCCCATTGGGGCGAAACCAGCGATGCCGGACTGAAACTAGCCTCTTTCTCTACCGGACCTGCAATCCGAAATACCTCCGCCAATTTGATTAGCGAAATCATCGGCACGTTTGTATTGACGCTCGGCGTGGCTGTCACTTTCACCGCCGCCAGTGGCGCGGGCATTGATGCCTTTTTGGGGGCGTTGGTGGTTTCCTGCGTGGTGTGGGGCATCGGCTTGTCGCTGGGCGGAACCACCGGCTATGCGATTAACCCTGCACGGGATTTGATGCCGCGTCTTGCCCACGCCATTCTGCCCATTCCCGGTAAAGGGGATTCCGATTGGGGCTATTCGTGGATTCCCGTGGTCGGGGGTGTGGTCGGGGGGTTGTTGGCGGGGGCAGTGATGCTGGCGTTAAGTTTATAAACATAAAGAGCGAAGAAATAAGAGTGAAGTTTCGCGTAACTATCTTCGCTCTTTGCTCTTATTTCTTGTGAGAGTGGGAGGAACCTGATGAAGAAACTGATTAACAACGTAGACGATGTGGTAAAAGAGCAGTTGGAAGGGATGGCGGCGGCGCACCCCGAATTGCGGGTGGAATTAGACCCTAAATATATCGTCCGTGCCGATGCCCCTGTAGCGGGGAAAGTAGCAGTGATTTCGGGCGGGGGAAGCGGACACGAACCAATGCACGGGGGTTTTGTCGGGATGGGCATGTTGACCGGAGCCTGCCCCGGTGAAGTATTTACCTCGCCCACCCCCGACCAAATGTATGCGGCGGCAGTGGCGGCGGATAGTGGCGCGGGGGTGCTCTTTCTGGTGAAAAATTATACAGGGGACGTATTGAATTTTGAAACGGCGACCGAACTTGCCCATGCCGAAGGCATCAAAGTCCAGAATATTCTGATTGATGATGATGTAGCAGTGAAAGACAGTCTGTATACAGCCGGGCGACGCGGCGTTGGCACCACCGTAATCATCGAAAAAATTGTTGGGGCGGCGGCGGAAGTAGGGTACGACCTTGACCAATGCGCCGACCTTGCTCGCAAAGTCAACCGTTACGGGCGTTCGATGGGGGTCGCATTGACCTCTTGCACCGTTCCGGCGGCGGGCAAACCCACCTTCAACTTGCCCGAAGATGAAATTGAAATCGGCATCGGGATTCACGGCGAACCGGGGCAACGGCGCGAAAAGATCCGCCCCGCCGATGAAATTACCGAAGTGGTTGCCACTGAAATTCTGGACGATGGGGCGTATACCCGTATTGTACGGGAATGGGACCGTGACAACGGGGCTTGGTTTGAACGGAAACTGACCGATGACCCCTTCCAAGCCGGGGATTCGGTGATTGCTTTTGTGAACAGCATGGGTGGCACCCCCGTTTCCGAACTGTACGCGATTTACCGTAAATTGGCGCAGATCTGTGAAGGGCGCGGCATTACGATTGCACGGAAGCTGATTGGACCGTACATCACCTCGCTGGAAATGCAGGGCTTTTCGATTACGCTGGTGAAAACCGACGACGAAATTCTGAAATTCTGGGATGCACCCGTGAACACGCCTGCCTTGCGGTGGGGGGTATAATTCGGGCATTGGGTATGGAGTATTGAGAAACGGCAACGGTGTATGTCGGTTTCTCAATACTCCATACTCGCTATGCCCAGGCTTAAGGATGGAGTATTAAGTGATTACCAGAGAACAAATCCTGCAATGGTTGCAGAACAGCGCGGCGGTGTTCGACGCGCAAAAAGCCTATTTGACCGAACTGGACTCGCCCATCGGGGATGCCGATCATGGCATTAATATGGCGCGGGGTTTTCATAAAGTGGTGGAGAAATTGCCATCTGTGGCGGAAACAGATGTCGGCAACATCCTCAAAAGCACAGGAATGGTGCTAATTTCCAGTGTAGGTGGTGCGAGCGGTCCGCTGTACGGAACATTTTTTATGCGGGCGGGGGGTGCAGTACAGGCAAAACAGGAGCTGGATGGCACCGACCTGCTTAATTTGTTAGCGGCGGGGGTGGAAGGTCTAGTGCAACGGGGACGTGCCAATCCGGGCGAAAAAACGATGATTGATGCCTGGACTCCGGCGATTGCCGCGTTAAAAACCTCGTTGGAAGCGGGGGATGATGTTGTGACAGCCCTTGCCACCGGTGTACAAGCCGCCGAAAAAGGGGCAATGGATACGATTCCAATGGTTGCCCGCAAAGGGCGAGCCAGCTACTTAGGGGAACGGAGTGCGGGGCATCAGGACCCCGGCGCAACCTCTACCTATTTTCTATTAAACGCGCTTTTGGACGCACTAAAAGGAAGTAATGGGTAGTGAGTATTGAGGAAACGGCGTTGTCGCTTCTCAATGCTCACCACCCATTACTCTGCTTTAGGATACGGGTATGGTAGGTTTGGTTATCGTTTCACATAGCGCGGCGTTGGCGGAAGGTGTCCGTGCCCTTGCCAATACTATGACGCAGGGGCGTGTTCCAATTGCGGTTGCCGGGGGGATTGACGACAGCGAAAATCCGTTTGGCACGGACGCAATGAAGGTTGTTGCCGCCATAGAAGCCGTGTATAGCCCTGATGGGGTGCTGGTATTGATGGATTTGGGCAGTGCGGTGTTAAGTGCGGAAACTGCTTTGGATTTTCTTTCCCCCGAACAACAAATGAATGTCTATTTGTGCGAAGCCCCTCTGGTAGAAGGGGCACTTGCCGCCGCTGTGCAAGCCGGGGTGGGTAGCACGATGGAGCAAGTGCTAGCCGAGGCGCGGATGGCGTTAAAGGCAAAAGCAGCGCAATTGGAGCCGTTGTTAAAGGACGCGGGACGCGGGAGGCAGGATGCAGAAGCGGCGAACCACCCCCTAACCCCCTCCCCGGAGGGGGAAAAAGTAGGTTCGCCCTCTGATTTTGGAGGGCATCCTTTTGTAAAGCCAATACGTTTCACGGTTCCGAATATGTTGGGGCTTCATGCACGTCCGGCGGCGCGGTTGGTGGGGTTGATTGGAAAATATGCGGCACAAGTAACCATTCGGAAGGGAAATCGCACGATCAACGGTGCAAGTATCACGCAGGTAGTGACGTTGGGGGCGCGGCAGGGGGACGAACTGGAATTTTCCGCGCAGGGAGAGGATGCGGCGGCGGTATTAGAGGCGATTGCGGCATTGGCGACGAACAATTTTGGGGATGAAGTAACAGAAAGCGGGACGCAGAACGTAGGACGTAAGACGCACAATGTCGAAAATGAACAAGTGCTATTAGGGGCGGGTCAGGGAATGGAACCCCGCGTGGAATCAAACTTATTGACGCGCCCGCCGTTAGAGGACGGGGCTATTCAAGGAATTCCTGCCGCCCCCGGTATTGCGATTGCCCCTGCGTTTCGTTTGGATAGTTATGTCCCTACTTTTACTACGTATACCGTTAAAGACATTAATACAGAGCAGGCACGGATAGACAAGGCAGTAGCGGAAACGATTACGGTGTTGGATGCGACTATTGCTGATGCGAAAAAACGATTGGGAGTGGAGGAAGCCGGAATTTTTGTTGCCCAGCGATTGATGTTGCAAGACCCGGAATTGTTAGGGAACGTGGCGCATGAGTTGAACACCGAACCGCGTAACGCCGAAGCGGTATGGTGGTCAGTCATTGAATCAATGGCGGCAACATACCAACAATTGGAAGACCCGTATCTACAGGCACGGTCTGCAGATGTGCAGGATGTGGGGCGGCAGGTGTTGCGCCGATTAGTAGAGGAGGACGCAACCAAACCTCTTTTGACAGAGCGGGTAATCGTGGTTGCAACGGAAATTAGCCCTTCGGCAATGACGGAACTGGATATGGCATGGGTGGCAGGCATCGCCACGGCAGAGGGGGGTGCTACCTCGCACAGCGCGATTCTGGCACGAAGTTTGGGGATTCCGGCAGTGGTGGGACTTGGTTCTGCATTAAACGATATTGCAAACGGGCACCCTATTGCGCTGGATGGGGTTAAGGGAGTTCTGTATCTTTCACCCTCCGAAGAACAAGTAGCTGATTTACAAGCGGAACAAACAGCACTCCATGCCACCCGAAGTGCCTATGTGGAAGCAAGCCGTACACCTGCCGTCACTACCGATGGGCGGCGGATTGAGGTGGCGGCAAATCTGGGTTCGGCAATGGATGCTGTTAAAGCGTTTGAAGCGGGGGCGGAGGGGGTGGGGCTGTTCCGCACCGAGTTCCTCTTTATGGAACGAACGGAAGCCCCCACCGAAGAAGAACAATATCAAGCTTATATTGCCGTTGCCTCAGCCATGAACGGGTATCCGGTGATTATCCGTACTTTAGATGTCGGGGGAGACAAGCCGATTCCCTATCTGACCTCTGTTCAGGAAGAAAATCCCTTTTTGGGGCATCGCGGAATTCGCAATTGGTTGGACGCGCCTGCATTGGCACGTACCCAACTCCGTGCCATTTGCCGCGCCAGCCATGATT
>CBKYSX010000366.1:0-4945 GCA_966690745.1 uncultured Ardenticatenales bacterium | reverse complement strand
CCTCTATTTCTTCATCCTGTAATTCAAGGCTGATGTCATTCGGCAGGTTGTTAAGAATCGGGGTGAGCGTGCTTTCGCGGATTTCCCCCCGCATCTGGCGATCTACTACGCGCAGGGTTTCATCTACCACCAGTTGCCACCGCTCATCCGTCAACCCCAGCAGGGTTTCCATCGTTTCCGGGGCAAATTGCACCAATTCGATATTGCTCAGATATTGCTCTTTTTGAGCAATATTCGCAATCGGGTCGGCGCGGACGGTGCTGATAAAGCGGGCAATCTCTTCCGCATTGCCGCTTTGTTGAATGGCAAGCGCACGATTGGGGGGCAGATAAATATCGGCGACATCCGCCACCGCCCGTTCCTGCGCCCGTTGCGTCCGAATGTCACTTTCATACGTGCGCCGTTCGGGGGCGCGAATGTTGTCGCGGCTCACCATCCCCACATCCAGTCGAGGGGTAGAGCGGATTTCAGTTGCCAACGCACCGAAGAGTAAGAACCACAACAAGAACATCCACCCGCCCGGAAGCACATTGTGTAAACGTGCCATCACGGACGGGCGCAGTTCCTTCATACGCGGCAACGTCGGCGTAGTAGAATTCACGGCTGGCGGCTTAGTTCTTCACGGGCAATCCGTTGCACAATTGTACCATCGGCTTTGCCGCGCAATTGCCCCATCAACGGGCCCATGACTTTCCCAATATCTTTAATGTCCGTCACCCCCGAATTGGCAATCGTTGTTTGTACCACCGCCCGTACTTCCTCTTCGCTCATTTGTTGGGGCAGGTAACTTTCGATAACCTTCAATTCTTCCTGTTCGGCTTGCACCAAATCATCCCGCCCGCCGGTTTGGTAGGCAGAAATTGAATCGCGCCGTTGTTTCGCCATCTTTTGCAGAACGGCTTGCTCTTCTTGCTCGGTCAAAGGAGCCATCTTTTCGATTTCGGCATTTTTCAGCGCGGTCGTAATCAGGCGAATCACATCCCGCAGGACGACATTTTTATTTTTCATCGCCTCTTTCAAGTCGGCGTTTAGTTTTTCTTTCATGGTTCTAAAATTCCTTATTTACCCTTGCCTCTCTTTTACAAAGAGGGTGTTAACGACAATGCTGTAGGGGCGTACCCTTGTGGGTGATACCCATGTGCGTTGCACACGCCCGCCGTTTGGGAACAAGGGTGCGCCCCTACAGGTTCCATCCTACTTAAAGAATTTCGGCGGTAAAGGTTTCGCCATCAACCCGCCCCAACCGTACTCGATTGAGGCTGTTCCGGTGAATCCGGGGGTCCCGACTGACGACCCGCAGATAGGTATCGGTAAGCCCTGAAAATTCCCCGCTGTCGTCGGGTTTTTCCCATAACACGACTTGCTCCGTACCCCGCATCGAATCCCGATAGGTGGCGGCGGTGGCATCCGTAACAGCCTTCATTTCATGCAAGCGTTGCTTTTTGACTTTATTCGGCAACTGGTCGGGCATGGTTCCCGCTTTGGTGCCGGGGCGGGGGCTAAAGGTAAACAAATGCGCCCCTGCAAAGCCCAATGCCTGCACAAATGCCATGCTTTCGGCATGTTCATCTTCGGTTTCACCCGGAAAACCCACAATAATGTCGGTGGTAATTGCCACATCAGGAATCATTGCCCGCACCGCCGCCACTTTGTCCGCAAAAACGGTGGCGCGATAGGCGCGGCGCATCCGACGTAGCACACTTTCCGACCCGCTTTGTAAACTCATGTGTAAATGGCGGCACAAGCGATCCCCCCATTTTGCCCATAAGTCCAGCCATTCGGTGCGAAATGTCCACGGTTCCAGCGATGAGAGGCGTAGGCGCGGAATGGCGGTTTCTTCCAGAATACGATCAATCAACTGACCCAAATCTGCCATGCCGCCCTGTTCGCGCCCGTATGACCCCGCGTGTACCCCGGTTAATACCACTTCCTGACAGCCCCGCGCCGCCAGATGGCGCACCTCTGCCAGAATGTTGCCCAACGGACGGCTCCGCGAATCGCCCCGCGCAATCGTGGTAAGGCAGAAGGTGCAGGCAAGGTTACAGCCATCTTGAATCTTCACGAAGGCACGGGTACTGTCCAGCACCAACGGATACATCGCCAGATTGGTATCGGGGCGGTAATCCGCGCCCAATGCAAAGCCCTCGGTGCCAAAATGGGTTGTGGTCAGCGCGACCAGATTTTCCTTTTCGGCATTCGCAACAATCAAATCAGCATCACGGAACGCTTCGGGAAGCACCTCACTGTGGCACCCCGTCACCACCACTTTCTGCCCCGCATGGTGGCGGGCGGCTTGTACCGATTCGCGCCCAGCCGCCCCCGTCACCGTGCAGGAGTTCAGCACAATCAAGTCGGCATGGTCGGCACGGGGGGTGACTTCGTGCCCCGTTAATATAAATCCTTGTGCAATCCGTTCGGCTTCTGCCTGATTCAGGCGGCAACCGAGGGTTTTAACATGAACTTTCATTACAGCACGGGAATGGCGTTTTCCCTCAATCCCTTCATTTCGTAGGCAAATGGTCAGAAAATCTGCGGTGTATATTACCACACTTTTACAGAAGTCGGCTTAAAGGGATAATAAACCCACCCTTGAACTATTATAAAGGAATCCCCCTGATGCGAATTTTTCTTACCCTTATCGTGTTGATGGTCTTGCTAGCCGCCTGTACCCCCAACGCCGCCCCGGTCCCCGCGCCCACCGAAGCGGCGGTAGTGCTGGAAGTCACGGCAACCCAGGCTCCCGCTACCGCCACCACTCCACCTACCGAAACGCCTGTCCCCGAACCTACCACCACCCCGCGCCCGTCCCGTACGCCCAGTCCGATTCCCGCGTTAAGTAGCACTGCAAATCGTGGATCAACCAGCCCTATGATAACGAGGGATGGGCGGTATATCGTTTTTGAGTCCACCGCCGATGACCTTAGCCCGAATACGCCTGTGACATTTTGTACATCGGAATTAGATGGGGGGGCGCGGCTTCCCTGCCAGAACATCTATAAGTATGACCGTGAAACGGACGAACTTACGCTCGTAAGCATTAAATTTAACAACCTTCCCGCCGATGGGAATTCCTACTTGCCTGTGATTAGCGATCATGGACGGTACGTGGCGTATATGTCTTATGCCAGCAATTTAGAAACTGAAGAAATACGATGCGAAAGTAATGAAACCTGGTATATCTGCCCCAATATCTTTGTTTATGACAGTACCACCCGCCGAACCTTGTGGGTATCTCGTCCGGTAGATGCCCCCCGTCCGGTCAATAATGGCAATCAGACTCCGGCTTCCCTCACGCCTGGCATATCGGGGGATGGGAGTCTGATTGTCTATATGTCCCGCGCCGAAAATATAGTGGAAGGGGATACGAACGGATTCAGCGATATTTTTGTCTTTGAGCAGGGAAGTGGTACAACACGCCGCATCTCGGTGTCGAGCAGTGGCGAACAAGCCAATGCCCCTTCTTCCCGTCCGGTGATTTCAGGGAATGGGCGTGTCGTTGTGTTTGCCTCACTGGCGGATAATCTGGTACCAAACGATACAAACAATACTGTAGATGTGTTTGCTCACGACCTTGAAACGGGAGAAACCACCCGTATTTCCGTGGCTTCGGACGGAACGGAAGCCGATTTATTTTCAGAAATGCCCACCATTTCTTACGATGGACAATACGTGGTTTTTGAATCGGTTGCCACCACCCTTAATTCCAACGATCAAAACTATACGTGCGATCTAAATGGCGACAATGATCCATCGGAAAACTGTCGGGATATTTTTCTTCATGACCGTGAATCGGGAACAACGACGGTGATTTCGTTAAGTGCAAATGGAGCTCAGAATTTGGACTCCTCGCTTAGCGGACAAATTAGTGGGGATGGGAATTCGGTGTTATTTTCCAATTTGAGCAGTGGACTTGTTCCACAAGATGGGAACGATAGTTATGACCTTTTCCTACGGGACCTCACTGATAACACCACTACCCGCGTTTCGGTCTCTTCGGATGGGGTAGAAGGGGATCATCAATCGGGAATCACCGCCAATCCTTTCGCACTACGCCCAAATTATTCGCTCTCTTCAGATGGCCGCTATATTGTTTTTGGCTCATCGTCTACCAATTTTGTCGAAAATGATCTGAATGATGGGGAGAGTTGCGATTTAGAAACCATTGAGGGGAACTTTGCGCCCGAATGTAGCGACATCTTCCTCTATGACCGTGAAACGGGGGAACTGACTTTGATTTCCTACCCGCGCAAGAATCGCTAAATTGTCCTTCTGCTAATTTTTGAAGCCGCGCTTTCCTGACCGGGAAAACGCGGCTTCTTTTGCCTATATCTGGGCTAGCATCATTATAGATATTCCATAGTTTAAAAAGAGCAATATTCTTGTACTCTATGTATGGAACACGATTTCGTGTCACAACCCCATCCTCTAAGTCTCGTTTTTCCATAATGGAATCAAGCGATATCGCTATCGAAAGGACTTAACCATGGGAATTAATTCCAGTACCACTAATGCAGTTCAACGGGCAATCCCCTCCATACGAGAGGCTACACCAAGTAGTAACGAGGGGCGGATAGAGCAACTAATCGGGTATATTCCAACAGAAACGATTGGGCTTTATGGCTTAGTTGCCCCACTCATCCCGCTTGCCGGACTACCATTAATTGCTTTGACATTATCCCGCGAGAACTTTTATTGGTTTGTTGCGATTTTGACTCCTGTAATTTATCTGGGAACGTTCTATACAAAAGCCAAAACGAAAGTAGAAGCAGATCCCTCTCAAAAGATGCCCTCCTTAAATCAATATCCATTGTGGGAAACAGTTACAGCATGTATTGCTTTTTTACTCTGGGCGTTGACGTTGCAGGACAATCCTTACAATTTTGAAGCTGATACTGTTACTATTTGGATAGTACTTTTTACGGTATCTGTAGGTCTTTTGAATAGT
>CBKYSX010000365.1:0-4952 GCA_966690745.1 uncultured Ardenticatenales bacterium | reverse complement strand
GCAGTGGAACGGCATGGGCACCGATTCCGGGCTTGAAAGAACATGCCCTGCCGATGCGCTGGTGGGATGAATCCCTCGCTATCCGTGAAGCGATTTTAAGCGCGTATGCCGAGGCGGCTACAACCACTGACCCCGAGGAACGGCGACGCTTAATGACCACCATCGTCATGGGGGGCGGCTATACCGGTTGTCAACTCGCCGGGGAATTAACCCACTGGCTCCCGACCCTCTCCGACCAATACAATCTCTCGATTATGGACATCACCCTGCGCCAGATTGAGGCAAAGCCACGCCTCTTGCCGGGGTGGGATGCCAAACTCGCCGAACGTGCCGAGCAGACCCTCCGTCGCAAGGGGGTTCAGATTTTGCTGGATAGCCCGGTTGAGGCGATAGATGCCAAAACCATCACGGTGAAAGACAAACCACCGATGGCATATGGCGTGGCGGTATGGGCGGGGGGCGTGAAGGTGCCGGAGTTGCTGGCGCAAAGTGGCTTTGTCACGGGCGCACAGGGGCGCGTGAAGGTGGATGAAAATCTCCGCGCCGAAGCTTTCCCTTCCGTATATGTGATTGGTGATGCCGCACTTTGGATGCAGGAGGATAAGCCTCTTCCCCAAACTGCCAGCCACGCCTTACGGCAGGGGGAATACGTGGCACGAATGTTGCGCCGCGAAGTCAACGGACGCGGTTTGGCGGGCTATGAGCCGACCGATTTAGGCTTAGTCGTTTCGCTAGGCGGTAACGATGGCGTAGGAACCGCTTTAGGGGTACCCCTTTCCGGCGTGGCGGCGGGGATTCTGAAAGAGGGCATTGAGGCGTGGTATTTGAGTACGATTAAGTAAGAGAAAGGGGAAAGATAATATGAAACCTGCTTACCTCAACGCTGACAATGCCGCCCGCTTTCAAGAGCAAGAGGTAGCGGCACTCTACCAATTACGCCCCCCGTATCCAAGCGAATTGTTTACAACCCTTGCTTCACTCATCACCGATGAGCCGCGCAATGTGTTAGATGTCGGAACAGGGCGGGGCGAAATCGCCCGCTTTATGACCCCCTATGCCGAACGGGTGGATGCGGTGGATGTGTCCGGGGCGATGATTGCCGTCGGAAAAGAAGCCCCCGGCGGCGATGCCTCTAACCTGCGCTGGATTGAGGGGCGTATTGAAGAGGTGGAATTAGACCCACCCTTTGCGCTGATTACGGGTGGTTCCAGTCTCCATTGGGTAGATTGGGATGTCACCTTCGCCCGCTTTGATGCGCTCCTTACCCCCCATGGCACTCTGGCATTGGTGAACCGTGAAACCGAACCCCCACCCTGGCATGAGGCACTTCGTACTCTCATTGGGCGATATTCTACCTTTCAAAACTATGTGCCGCTTGATATGGTCGGGTGGCTTACGGAGAACGGCTATTTCACGCAAGCCGGGGAATATCGCACCCAACCCCTTCCCTTCACCCAATCCATCGAAGATTACATTGCGGTGCATCATTCCTATAGTAGTCTGACCCGTTCCGCGCTCACGCCCACCATTGCAGAGCAATTTGATGCGGACTTGCGCGACCTGCTAACGCCCTATGCAACCGATGGGGTCATTACCCTGAATGTGATGGGGCATGTGGTGTGGGGCAAACCGCACCCGGCACAGTAACCATCTCACTACTGCTTTAGCCTAAGGCGTGGTCGCTACTGCCACTTCACTTTCAGACCGATATTCCCTTAAACGCGGATACTTCCACGCCACCCATGCGGTCATTATCACCGTTGCGATGCCCCCTGTGATAATCGCAACCGGTGCACCAAAAATGGCGGCAACCACCCCTGCCTCCAATTCCCCCAATTGCGGTCCCCCCATAAAGAAAATCATGTTCACACTGACCATGCGCCCGCGTAGATGGTCAGGGGTCAGCAGTTGGCGTATCGTACCACGAATCACGGTAGAAACGGTATCTCCCGCGCCTGTCAACGCAAATAGAAAATAGGAGAGCCAGAACCAGGTTGACATCCCAAATAGAGCCGTTGCGACCCCATAAACCCCGACGCTAATAAGCAGAACATAGCCCTGTCGCTGAATATCACCCCGCAACGAAGCAATGGTTCCGGCAATCACCGCCCCCACCGATTGCGCTGTTGCCAGAATCCCGTAGCCTGCCCCATTAGTCTTTAATACTTCGGCGGCGACAATCGGAAGCATCGAACGTGCAGAGCTAAAGAAGGTAGCGAAAAAATCCAGCAACATCGTGCCCCAGATAATGCGTGAACTCCGCACGAATCGCCACCCCTCTAAAAACGAGTCAAACCCCATAGTGGTCTGCATCGTGATGACTTGCTCTTTATAGCCGTATCTGGGCATTTGAGAGAGTGCGAACAGCACGGCACTAAAGGAAATCGCATTAACGATATAAATCCAGCCGATATTAAAATTTGCCAACATCACCCCCGCCACCGCCGGACCGACAATCGTCCCAATTTGGAAGAGCAGGGTATTAAGGCTCACCGCATTGGTCAGATGGTGGCGCGGCACAAGATTGGGAACGAGCGATTGGCGGGCGGGATTGTCAAAAGCGGTGGTTCCCGCCGTCGCCGCCGATAACAGATAAATCAGCAGAATATTGACGTAGTTAACAAGCGTGGTCGTGGCAAGAATCAAGGCAATCACTGCCAGAATGCTCTGCGTCACCAGTAAGACTTTGCGCCGCTCTTTACTGTCGGCAATCACCCCGCCCATCATCGCCAGAATGACAATGGGAATGACGCGGGACAAGCCTAATCCCCCCAAGCCCAACGCGGCAAGGTTGAGGTCAAATGATTGCCCTGCAAGGGAAATCGCATACGTTTGCCCTTGTAGAAGGTTATAGATATGCCAGTCAATCGCCACCAACTGCATCTGGGAACCGACGACAGAGACAAGTTGCCCAAACCATAACAAACGAAATGCGGGGTTTTGCAGGGCGGGGGCGCGGGTAAGCAGGGTTTCGCGGAGAGAAGTGGACATAGGTATAGGGTATGAATGAACTATGGATACGAATTTTATTTCACAAAAAACCGGGCTTTGACTGTATTTCCGTCAAAACCCGGTTGGTCGTTATAGCGTAGGTGAGGTTATTGCTTTAACTCTTCCCGTAGCAACGCTTCCTCTTCTACGGCGCGGCTGGCGCGAACCCGCATCCAGAACCAGTAGGCAAGGGTGGGAACCCAGAAGGTCGCAATCCCAAGTAAAAGATAGCCGCCGTTATCGCTCCACTCTATCATGCCGCCTCCTCCTGTAGTTGCAGACGCAGGGTTTCTACCTCTTCTTCCCGTTTCGCCAATTGCACCCGCTTCAACAGCAACCATACAAACAAGGCAATAAAAACGATCATACAGACCAGCGTGGTCGTGTTCATATCGGCGGTCAATGCCATATCCGCCCCCAATGCTTCGGGGTTGTCGCCCGCCACCAGAACCGGGTGAATTGTGCGGTCCAGAATCCGGGGCGCGAACCAGACCAACGGGATATTCGCAAAAGCGAGAATGGCAAAGACAGCACCATAGCGGGCGCGGCGTTCGGGGTCATCCAACGCCCCACGAAGCATAAAATAACCAATATAGGTTAAGAGCAGAATCGTGACGGTGGTCAGGCGCGGGTCCCACGTCCACCACGTATTCCAGATGGGGCGTGCCCAAACGGAACCACTTGCCGTTCCGATAAAGGAGGAGAGAATCCCGATTTCCACCGCCGCCGCTCCCCATGTATCCCATCGGCGGTTGCGGGTTCGCAGGTAAGCCACACCCGCGACAAAGGCGATAAAGAAAAAGAGAAAACTACCGATATTGGCGGGTAGGTGGAAGAAGAAAATCCGGTACACCTCCCCCATTGTGGCTTCGGCGGGGGCGAACACCAACGCCATGTATAGGGCGAACAATACACCGGGAATCAATACCCATCCCAAAATACGGGTAATTTGATCCAGGCGATTGGTAGTAGCAGGTGCGGTGGGGCGCACCGCAGTCATGGTAGACATAGAACCTCACCCCTCTACCCCCTCTCCATGATGGAGAGGGGGAGAAGGTTACTGTTCAAGCACAAAGTCGAACAGGAGATAGGATAATGTAACAAAGATGACATCAAACGCCACCATAAGCAGGATGGCAGATTGAGCATCACTGAGTATCGGATCGGGGTCTAAAACCACCCCTGTGGCGGTGACAGCCCCAACCAGTAATGGTACGATGATCGGTAGCAACAGTAAGGGCAACAGCACATCCCGCAAACGGGTATTGCTTGCCATCGCCGCAAAAATCGTCCCCGATGCTGACACCCCCAATGTTCCTAAAAAGAGAATCGGGAACAAAAGCCAGGGGATAGCAATATTGTACAAAATTATCAAAACAGGTAAAGCGCACAGCTCAATTATAGTGAGAAATAGGAAGTTTCCGACCAGTTTTGCCGCATAAATTAAGCCGCGGGGGGCGGGCATCATCATCAGCCCTTCCAGACTTCCCTGTTCCCGCTCCCGTTGAAAACTACGGTTCAAGCCCAATAGTGCCGCAAAGACAAATGTTACCCATAAAATCCCCGGCACGACATCTTCCATATCTACGGGGGACAAATCCAACGCAAAATTGAAGATAAGGAGTGCCAGCACGGAAAAGAAGAACATGGAGGCAAGGGCATCCCGCGAACGCCACTCCGCCAGCAGTTCCTTCCAAATCAGGGTGCGAAGCAAACGCGCCCACGCCATTACGCCACCAATTCCAGATAGGTGTCCCGCCACGCGGCACGGTTATAGGCTTCCGTTGGTACATCCAACACCATTTTGCCCCGTTTGATAATCAATACCCGTTTGGCAAAATCCAGCCCCCGCGTCAGGTCATGGGTGGTTAGAAGGGTACTGCGGGCGGGTTCTTCCGCATGAATCCGTACCAATAAGGACTGCAACCGTTCCGCCGCCACCTCATCTAACCCGCTAAAAG